>DATFUG010000040.1:0-7015 GCA_035261025.1 Steroidobacteraceae bacterium
CTTTTCCATTTCAATCACGATGCGATCGACCCGGCCGCGCAGGTAGCGGTAGGCGATGAGCGCGGGGATGGCGACGCACAGGCCCGCCGCCGTCGTGATCAGGGCCTGCGCGATGCCGCCCGAGAGCATGCGCGGATCGCCCGTGCCGCCGGCGTTGATGGCATTGAAGGCCTTGATGATGCCGCCGACCGTACCGAGCAGCCCCAGGAGCGGCGATACGCCGGCGATGGTCCCCAGCGTATTGAGGAAGCGCTCGAGCTCATGCACGACGTGGCGGCCGGTATCCTCCAGGCGCTCCATCAGCACTTCCCGCGGACGATGGCGGTGGGCCAGGCCCACGGCCAGGAGTTTGCCCAGCGGCGAGTTCTGCTCCAGCGCTTCGATCACCTTGTCGCTGACCTGATTGGCCTCGACCAGTTGCCAGACACGCTTGGTCAGATCGGGCGGCAGCACGCGCCGGTCCTGCAGCGTCCACAGGCGCTCCAGGATAATCGCCACGGCGATGACTGAAAACAGGATGATGGGGCCCATCATCAAGCCGCCGGCACGCACGATTTCCCACATTCCCGCTTTCGCTCCGCTGCTGGTCCGACGGCGCATGATACCTGATGTGGATTTTGACGCCCCCCGCACGCCAGGGGGTGGCGCGGGCTGCTAGAGTGCACCAGGGATGCCGCGCAGAATCGTCAAGCAGCTGGGCCAGTGGGTGGAGGCGCGCCGTGACCGCTGGTACTTCACGGTCTTCGGACAGCGCGTCATGGACCCGCAGCTGTGGTCGATGAACCGCCACGCGATCACGACCGCCTTCGGGGCCGGAGTGGCGATCGCATTCATCCCGCTCCCCGTGCACACCGTGGTGGCGGTGCTCGCCGCTCTGTACTGGCGATTCAACCTGCCGGTGGTGATGGCGAGCACGTGGGTCGTCAACCCATTCACGGTGGTGCCCATCTATTACGGTGCCTACCGGCTCGGCACCGTCCTGCTCCACAGCCCACCGCGGCACTTTGCATTCCAGCTCAGCTGGCGCTGGCTGGAGCGCGGCCTGGGGCCCCTGTGGAAGCCCTTCCTGCTCGGATGCCTCGTTAGCGCGATCATCTGCGGACTGTGCGGCCGCTGGGGACTGGAGCTGGCCTGGCGCCAGGCGATCAGGCGGAGGTTTCGGCGGCGCCGGCGCGAAGCACCTGAGGCAAAAGGCCCGCGCTAACGCAGGATCCCGTTATCCAGCTCGAGTACGCGGTCCATGCGGGCGGCCAGGCGCGTGTCGTGGGTGACGAGCACGAGGCTGGTGCCCAGCTCGCGATTGAGCTCGAGCAGCAGCCCGAACACCTGCTCGGCATTGCGGCCGTCGAGATTTCCGGTCGGCTCATCGGCGAGCACCAGGCGGGGTGAGCTCACCAGCGCGCGGGCGACCGCCGCCCGCTGCCGTTCGCCGCCCGAGAGCTGATGCGGACGGTGACGCAGGCGGGCCCCCAGTCCCACCCGCTCCAGCAGGCCCGCGGCCCGCGCTGCGGCGTCGGCTGCCCCCATGCGCCGCACCAGCAAGGGCATGGCGACATTTTCCAGCGCGCTGAACTCCGCCAGCAGATGGTGAAACTGGTAGACGAAGCCCATGGTGCGGTTGCGCAGCGTGCCGCGCTCCTGTTCAGTCAGCGCGTGCAGGTCGCGCCCATCGATCTCGACCCGGCCCGCGTCCGGTCGGTCGAGCCCGCCCAGAATCTGCAGCAATGTCGTCTTGCCTGAACCGGAGACGCCGATGATTCCAAGCCGTTCACCGGCACGCACTTCGAGATTCAGGCCCCGCAGCACCTCGAGGGTCGTCGAACCCTCCTGAAATCGCCGCTCCACCGCGCGGGCGCACAGCACCGGTCCTGCAGCCTTCCCCTGCGCTTCAGTCATGTCGCAATGCCTCCGCCGGCTCGGTCAGGGCGGCCCGCCAGGCAGGATACAGGGTTGCCAGGGCACACAGCAGGAAGGTGACGGTGCACACACGCAGCACGTCGCGCCACTGCACATAGGCCGGCAGTTCACTCATGAAGTAGACACGCGCATCGAGGAACTGCGCGCCGCTCAGATGCTCGACCGCGGCCACCAGGGCGCCGATATGATCGGCGATCAGCCAGCCCAGCAGCGCGCCGCCGAGGATACCGGCGAGACCGATCAGCGCACCCTGCACCGTGAAGATGGCGAGAATATTGCGCGGCAGCGCGCCCAGCGTGCGCAGGATGGCGATCGCGGGGCGCTTCTCGCGCACCACCATCACCAGTGTCGCGACGATATTGAAGGCCGCGACCGCGACGACCAGCAGCAGGATCAGGAACATCATCGTCTTGGTGACCTGGATCGAGCGGAAGAATGAGGCATGGTTGCGTGTCCAGTCGCTGACATAGAAGACACCACCGAGCTGCAGCGCCAGATCCCGCACGACGCGCGGCGCGGCGAGCGGATCGCGCAGCGCGAGGCGCAGGCCGCTCACCTGGTCGCCGAACCGGTAAATGCGTGCGGCATCCTGCATGGCGGCCAGCGCCAGCGCACTGTCGTACTCGTACATGCCGGAATGAAACAGGCCGCTGACTTTGAAGCGCCGCATGGTGGGCGTGAAGCCCGCTGGCGTGACGCTGCCCTGCGGCGCAATGAGCACCACATCATCCCCCACCCGCACGTCCAGGGCGTCGGCCAGCGCGTCGCCCAGCACGATGCGATAGCTTCCCGGTGCGAGGGCATCAATCGTGCCGCCGTGGATGCGCTCCGCGAGGCTTACCGCGCGCCGCTCCTGCGCCGGGAGTACGCCACGCAACTGCGTCGGGGCGGAGCGCGCGCCATGCACCAGCATCGCCTGGACCTCGATGTAGGGCACCGCCGCGACCACCCCGGGCTGCGCCTGGGCCCGCGCCTGCGCGGCGCGCCAGTCGGGCAGCGGGCCACCCAGGCCCATCAGCGTCGCGTGCGACGTCACGCTGAGGATCCGGCTGCGCAGCTCGCGCTCGAAGCCGTTCATCACCGAGAGCACGACGATCAGTACCGCGACTCCGAGGGCCAGTCCGAGTATTGAAACGATCGAGATGAAAGACAGGAGCCCGCGCCGCTGCGTCGAGCGCAGATGCCGCGTGCCGATGATGATTTCGTAGGGCGCCGTCATGACTCACTCATAGCGCAGCGCCGCCGCCGGCGGCGTGGCGGCGGCGCGCAGGGCCGGATAGACGGTGGCGGCGAGTGTCAGCAGCAGGGCCGCGACGCTGATCCACAGCACATCGCGCGCGTGCAGCTCCGAGGGGAGCGTGGTGATATAGAAGACGTCGGCATCGAAGAAGCGAAACCGGAACAGGTACTGCAGGAATTGGGCGATCCGGGTCACGTTGTAGGCTATCAGCACCCCCAGACCGACGCCGGCCGCGACGCCGCACCAGCCGATCACCAGCCCCTGGGTGATAAACACGCGCAGCACCGTGCCGGGAGCGGCACCGAGGGTGCGCAGGATCGCGATGTCGGTCCGCTTGTCGGTGACCACCATGACCAGCATGGCGACGATATTGAAGGCCGCGACGCCGACCACCAGCAGCAGGATCATCGCCACCATCGTCTTTTCGATGCGGATCGCGCGAAAATAACTGGCGTTGTCCTGCGTCCAGTCGCGGACCACCATGCCCGCCCCGCTCGCGGCCCGCACCGCGGGCATGAATTCCGGCACCGTCAGCGCATCGGCAAAACGCAGCCGCAGACCGCTGGCGCCCACCGCCTGCGGCGCGAAGGCCTGCACGTCGGCCAGCGCCGCCAGGGCCAGGGTCTCATCGTGATCCTGGATGCCCGCCGCGAACATCCCGGCCACGATGAATACCCGGAGCCTGGGTTCCGGGGCCGCGGACTCGCTGGCGATGGGCACCAGCAAGGTGATCGCGTCACCGACCGTCGCGCCCAGCTGTTCGGCCAGGACCTCGCCCAGGATCAGCCTGTTGCCGCCCGGCGCCAGTGCCGAGATGCGGCCGCTCACCAGCAGCGGGGCGAGCTGCGTGACCTCGGGTTCGCGCCGCGGATCGATGCCGCGCAGGGTGACCGGCTGCATCTCGCTCCCGTGCATCGCGAGCGCCTGCAGGTCCATGTAGGGCGCCACGCCGACCACGCCAGGAAGCCGGCGCAGGCGCTCGCCCAGCCCGCCCAGCTCGGCGCTGGCGGCCGGTCGCGCATCGACGATGCGCGCGTGCGCGCTCAGGGCCAGCAGCCGTTCGCGCAATTCACCCTTCAGGCCGTTCATGACCGACAGCACCACGATCAAGGCCGCGACGCCGAGGGCGACGCCGGCGAGCGACACCCAGGTGATGAACGACACGAAGAGGGTATGCCGGCGCGCCCGCACATAGCGCAGACCGACAAACAGTGACAGCGGCTGGAACATGAGCCCGGCATTTAATCACGGGAGCGCCGCATACGGCGATCAAAGCGGATCGGCGTCACAGTTCCGCACGACAGGCGGGCATGACGCACCGCGACCCTTGGAGCCTCGCGCCGGGCCGGTGCTATAGTCATAAGCCTCCGGTCTGGCGGACCGCCATGGGCACCCAAGGAGCAGCCATGAAAGCAAGCAGCTTGAGCCTGGCATTGATGCTGACCAGCCTCTGGGGCACAGCCGCAACGGCGGAGACCATGGTGGTGGACGACCAGGTGGTGGTGCGGCCCACGACGGTCGAGTTACCGGCACGCGGCCAGACGATGAGCGCGATCGAAGCCAAGTTCGGCGCCCCGCAAACGCGCCACGCCACGGTCGGTACGCCGCCGATCACGCGCTGGGATTACGCCGGCTTCAGTGCTTTCTTCGAGCATGACCGCCTCATTGACGCCGTAGCCATCGGCCCCTAGAACTTGTAATCGGGCGGCGCCCCGCTAAGCTCGCGCGCTGAAATCCGTAACGAGCCGGCTGCCTGTGCACCGGCACGGTAACCTGTTGCATGCCCGTTCTGCTGCGTCCCGAAATTCCCGGCCCAGGCGCCTCCCGGTTGCAGTGGCCGGGGCTGCCTGCGGGCGCACGCGCGCTGGCGCTGGCCGAGGCGGTGCAGACCGATGCCCGCCCGTGGGTTCATGTCGCATCTGACATCCGCGAGCTCGAAAAGCTGGCGTTGGAGCTGCGCTTCTACGGCGGTGCGGGGCTCGAGATCCTGACGCTCCCGGACTGGGAGACGCTGCCGTACGACCAGTTCTCGCCGCACCCGGACATCGTGTCCGAGCGGCTGCGGACGCTCGCGCGGCTCGGCGAGTTCCGGCGCGGCATCCTGCTGCTCACTGCCGACAGCCTCCTCACACGCCTCCCGCCCGTGAGCTATGTGAGTGCGCGCAGCTTTTCGCTCGAACGGGGCGCAGCGCTGGCCATCGACTCGCTGCGCCGGCGGCTCAGCGCCGCCGGCTACGCCAGCGCGAGCCAGGTGAGCGGACCGGGCGAGTTCGCCTTGCGCGGTTCGCTCTTCGATGTCTGGCCCATGGGCAGCGAGTTCCCGGTACGGATTGACCTGCTCGAAGAGCGCATCGATTCCCTGCGCCGCTTCGATCCCGACACGCAGCGTTCGCTCGAGGCGATCGACGCACTGCGATTGCTGCCGGCACGCGAGATCCCGCTCGATGCGGAAGCGGTGCGCGAATACCGGCGGCGCTTCCGGCTGCGCTTCACGGGAGATGTCGCGCGGCTGGAGCTGTACCGCGGTGTCAGCGAAGGCCTTGCGCCGCCCGGCATCGAGTATTACCTGCCACTGTTCTTCCCAGCGACCGCCAGCCTCATGGATTACCTGCCCGCCGACCTGGTGCTCGCCACCGAACCGGGACTCGACGCCGCGCTGACGGCCTCCTGGCAGGCGATCAGCACACGCTACGAGCAATACCGCCACGACATCGAGCGGCCCCTGCTGGCCCCGGAGGAGATCTTCGTCAGCCCGGCGGAGCTCGGTGCGCAGCTGGCGGTGCATCCGCAGGTGTACCTCAGCGATGCCGGCGGCGGCGAGGCGCAAGGCGCCGACGCTGCGTGCCTGGTTCCGCCCGATTTCAAGCTTGACGCGCGTGCCACGGAGCCGCTGGCACCGTTGATGGCCTTCCTCGGGCAGTATCCGGGGCGGGTGCTGCTGGCCGCAGACTCACCCGGCCGGCGCGAAGTGATCACGCAGATGCTCGTGGCCCACGGCCGCTCGCCGCGTCCCGTGAGCGGCTGGCCGCAATTCGTGGACGGTGACGCGCGGCTCGCCATCATCGTCGCCGCGGAACTGCGCGGCGTGGCGCTGCGCGAGCCACCGCTCATGCTGCTGGCCGAGACCCAGCTGTTTGGTACGCGCGCCCGGCAGGAACGGCGGCGGCGGCGGAGCCTCGCCGACCCGGCCGCGATCCTGCGCAATCTCCAGAGCCTTGAACCGGGCGCGCCAGTCGTCCATGAAACCTACGGCGTCGGCCGGTATCTCGGTCTCGAGCTCATGCAGATCGGGGGCGAGACGGGCGAATTCCTGCTGCTCGAATACCAGGACGGGGATCGCGTGTACGTGCCCGTGCACGCGCTGCACCTCGTCAATCGCTATGCGGGCGGGAGTCCGGAGAGCGCGCCGCTCCATAAGCTGGGCAGCGAGCAGTGGGCGAAGGCACGCCGCCGCGCGGCCGAAGCGGTGCGCGACGTCGCCGCCGAGCTCCTGGATCTGCACGCCCGCCGGCACGCGCACGCGGCCGCAGTGCTGCGCGCCAATGAACTGGAGTACCAGACCTTTGCGAACGCGTTTCCGTTCGAGGAGACGGCGGACCAGGCCGACGCCATCACGCAGGTGATCGCCGATCTGGGTCAGCCGACCCCGATGGACCGGATCATCTGTGGCGATGTGGGCTTCGGCAAGACCGAGGTGGCGATGCGCGCGGCCTTCGTCACGGTGCAGGCCGGCCATCAGGTCACGGTGCTGGTGCCGACCACGCTGCTCGCCGAGCAGCACCTGCACAGTTTCCGCGATCGTTTCGCCGACTGGCCGGTGCGCGTCGAAGCCCTGTCGCGGTTTCGCTCCGGCCGGGA
>DATFUG010000041.1:0-5282 GCA_035261025.1 Steroidobacteraceae bacterium
GGCCTCACCCGGCGTTCGCGCGACTTCCACTAGGCCGGCTCAGGATCTGGCGCGCAGATAAGGCAAGGCCGCGCGCAGGTAGATGGCCATCGACACCAGGGTCAGGAGCGCGGCCAATGCCGTGAGCCACAGGCCCACGCGGTACATCGGCACCGTCAGCAGATCATGCCGGTACAGCAGGAACGACAGGCCGACCATCTGCATGATGGTCTTGTACTTGCCGAGCGCCGAGACGGCCACCTTGGCACGATGACCAAGCTCGGACATCCACTCGCGCAGCGCCGAGACGGCGATCTCGCGGCCGATGATCACCACGGCCGAGAGCACCAGCGCGAGACTCGGATCGCGGCTGACCAGCAGCACCAGCGCCACCGCGACGATCAGCTTGTCCGCGACCGGATCCAGGAAGGCGCCGAGCGGGGTGATCTGGCCCAGGCGCCGCGCCAGATAGCCATCCAGCGTGTCCGTGATGGAGGCCGCGGCGAACACCAGGCCCGCCGCCGTATCGCCAAAGCCCGCAGGATCGCGGTGGCCGGCCATGAACAGCAGCATGACCAGCGGGATCGCGGCAATCCGCAGCCACGTCAAGGCGTTGGGAAGATTCCAGCTCATCACGCTCCCGGGTGCAGGTAATCATAAAGGGTGCGGGCCAGCGATGTCCCGACTCCCGCCACGCGCTCCAGATCGGCCACGCCGGCGCGCAGCACGCCGGGCAGGCCGCCAAAATGCGTCAGCAGCGCGCGGCGCCTGGCCGGCCCCAGGCCCGGCACCGACTCGAGTATCGATTCCTGGTAGCGCCGGGCGCGCCGCCGGCGCTGTCCGGTGATCGCAAAGCGATGGGCCTCATCGCGGATCCGCTGCAGCAGGTGGAGCGCCGCGCTTTCCGGAGGGAGCGTCCGCGCCACGGATTCCCCCGGCAGATGGAGGCGCTCCTGCCCGGGCCTGCGATCGGGCCCCTTGGAAATGGCCATCAGCGTGAGGCCCTCACAGCCGGCACGCGCCAGCCCCTGCTGTGCGGCCTTGAGCTGGCCGGCACCGCCGTCGATCAGCAGCAGATCAGGCCGCGGCAGATCGCCGCTTTGTATCCTCGCACCATGACGGGCGAGCGCCTGCTCAAGCGCCCCGTAGTCATCGCCAGGCACCGGGCCTTCGATGTTGTAGCGCCGGTAGGCGCGCTTGAGGGCCCCCTCCGCCCCAAAGGCGACACAGGCGGCGACCGTGCCCTCCCCTCCGGTGTGGCTGACATCGAAGCATTCGATCAGTTCGGGGACGCGCTCCAGTGCGAGCTCCGCGGCGAGCGATTGCAGGGCGGCGGCAATCGTGTCGCGGCGGCTGGCGCGCATCCGCAAGGCCTCGCGGGCGTTGTCCTCCGCGAGTTCCAGCCACCGCCCGGGCAGGCCACGCTCACTCTGATGGAGCCGCACCGCGCGCCCGGCCAGCGCTTCCAGCGCCTCGGCGACGGCGGCACGGTCCGGCAACAGCTGGTTCACGAGGATCTCGGCGGGCACCGCCTGCTGTCCGTAGTGCAGCAGCAGGAACTGGGCCAGCGTCTCGGCGGGCTCGCCCAGCGCCGCCGGGAAGAAATTGCTGGTGCCCAGACTCTGGCCCTCGCGCACCGTCAGGATCGCCAGCGCGTACTGACCCGGCTCCCCGGTGAGCGCGACGACGTCCACGTCGCGGGACCTGGGCGCCGTGCTGATCTGCTCGCTGTGCAGTTCGGTCAGTCCGGCCAGCTGATCGCGCAGGCGCGCGGCCTCCTCAAAGCGCAGCGCCTGCGATGCCTCGCTCATGCGCCCGCGCAGCTCGGCGGCCAAGGTCTCGCTGTTCCCCTCCAGCACCCGCAGCGCCGATTCCAGATCGTGGCGGTAGTCGGCGACGCTGATGAGTCCGACGCAGGGCGCCGAGCAGCGGCCGATCTGATGCTGCAGGCACGGTCGGCTGCGGTGGGCAAAGAAGGAGTCACGGCAATTGCGGATGCGAAACACCTTCTGCAGATGCTGGAGCGCCGCCTTCACGATGGAGGCATTGGGGTACGGCCCAAACAGCCGCCCTGCAGGCCGGCGCAATCCCCGCCAGTACTGCAAGCGGGGATATTCATGGTCGGAGGAGCAGAGGATGAACGGGAAAGTCTTGTCGTCGCGCAGGATGACGTTATAGCGCGGCCGGTGGGCCTTGATCAGATTGCATTCGAGCAGCAGCGCATCGGTTTCGGAGCCGACCACGGTCACTTCGATGCGCGCCACGCGGCGCAGCATCGCGGCTACCTTGGGCGATTGCGGCCGGGCGCTGAAGTAGCTGCCGACGCGGTCGCGCAGCCGCGCCGCCTTGCCGACATAAATGAGTTCCCCGGCGGTATCGTACATGCGATAGACGCCCGGCCGGTGCGGGAGCGTCGCAACGAACTGCTGCGGATCAAATGGCGCTGGCTCGGGCACTCACGTGCGCTGCCGGCTGCGCTCGGCGATCAGCATGGCCAGTTCCAGGGCCTGCTCATAGTTCAGCCGCGGATCGACCTGCGATCGGTAGGCGCGCTGCAGATCCGCCTCGGTCAGGCCGCGCGCCCCTCCGGTGCACTCGGTGACATCTTCGCCCGTGAGCTCGATGTGCGCGCCGCCGAGTATGGAACCCAGCTCGCGATGGATGCGGAAGGAAACGTCGAGTTCCTTGAGGATGTTCTCGAAGCGCCGCGTCTTGACGCCGCCGCTGGTCGTCTCGGTATTGCCGTGCATCGGATCGCAGCACCACAGCACGCTATGGCCGGTGCGGCGCACCGCCTCGATCACGCGCGGCAGATGCTGCTCGATGTCCTTGACGCCGAAGCGGTGAATCAGCGCCAGGCGTCCGGGCTGGTTCTGCGGGTTGAGGATCGCCACCAGCTCCTGCAACCATTCGTCGCTCATCGCCGCGCCGACCTTGACGCCGATCGGATTGGCGATTCCGCGGAAATACTCCACGTGTGCGCCCTCGACCGTGGCCGTGCGCATGCCGATCCAGGGCATGTGTGTGGACAGGTTGTACCAGCGATTCTGGCGCGGGATGTGGCGCGTCTGGGCCTGCTCGTACAGCAGGTGCAGGCCCTCATGGCTGGAAAAGAACTCGACCCGCAGCGCATCGCCCACCTGCTGGCCCATCATCGACTCGAAGAAATCCAGGGCGTCGCCGATGGAATGCACGATACGCTCGTAGGCCTCGCGCAGCGGCGCGTGCCGCACGAAACCCAGATCCCAGTACTCGGGATGGTGAAGGTCCGCGAACCCGCCGTCGATCAGCGCGCGCACGAAATTGAGCGTGAGGGCCGCGCGCTCGTAGCCGCGCAGGAGCAATTGCGGATCGGCACGCCGCGCCTCGGCGCTGAATTCCGGCCGATTGACCAGATCGCCCCGGTACGCGGGCAGCGTGAGCCCATTGCGGGTTTCGGTATCCGCCGAACGCGGCTTGGCGTATTGCCCGGCAAAGCGCCCGACGCGAACGATCGGCCGCTTCATCGCCTGCAGCAGCACCAGACTCATCTGCAGCAGGACCTTCAGCTGCTTGGCAATGTGGTCGGACTCGCAGTCCGCAAAACTCTCGGCGCAATCGCCCCCCTGGAGCAGGAAGGCCTCGCCGCGCTGCGCGCCGGCGAGACGCGCGCGCAGATTGTCGACCTCCCAGGACACCACGACCGGCGGGAGGCGCGCCAGATCGGCGACCACGCGCTCCAGCGCCGCGCCGTCCTCGTATACAGGCTGTTGCTGCGCCTTGCGGGACTGCCAGCTCGTCGGTTGCCAGGAAGTGGTATCGGTCGATCTCATCCGCCGGATTTTAGCACGTCCGATTCCAGGAGCCGGCCGGGCAGCGTGACTTCAATGCGCGCCCCTTTCAGCGCCGCCGAATCGGCGATCAGCACCTCTCCGCCGTACAGCGCTACCGTATCGGCCACCATCGCGAGGCCGAGGCCATGGCCGGGAGCGCGCTCATCGGCCCTGACGCCGCGGGCCAGAACGCGCCCGCGATCCTCCGGGGCGATCCCCGGACCATCGTCCTCGACGCGGATCAGCAGTTGTGGCTGCACCGCCCGCTCGTCGAGGAGCTGCACTTCTGCCCGCACTTTACCGGTGCACCACTTGCAGGCGTTGTCGAGCAGATTGCCGAGCAGTTCGATAATGTCCCCGCGATCGCCGACGAAACCGGCGCGCGCGGCCACCTCTGTTTCAATAGCCAGGTCCTTGCTGGAGTGCACCCTAAGCATCGTGGCGCGCAGCTCCGTCAGGAGCGGTGCGACCGGCAGCGCCCCCTGACCCACCGCCGCACCACCACTGGTTGCGGCGCGCTTGAGTTGATGGTCGACGATCTGCGCGATGCGATCAATCTCGCGGTTGACGCTGCTGCGCTCTTCCGCGCCGCCGGCGAGCCCTGCGCGCATCACTGCCAGCGGCGTCTTGAGGCTGTGGGCCAGGTTGCCGAGCGTGTCGCGGTAGCGGACGATGCGCCGCTGCTCCGAACGCAGCAAGGCGTTGAGCGAGCGCGCCACGCCGGCCAGCTCGCGCGGAAAGACGGTGCCCAATTGAGCGCGCTGGCCCCGGTCCACCTCGGCGATCTCCAGCTCGAGGCGCCGGATCGGCCGCAGTACCCGTCGCAGCAACACGGCCACGACGCCGAGCAGCAGCACCGCCAGGGCGCCAAACCAGAGCACCATCTGACGGCGGAAGCGCAGCAATTGTGCGTCCTGGCCGGCGAGATCCTCGGCGACGCTGAATACCAGATCCGCCGAGACGCCCGGGGCATAGTCCCATTCCAGGCCGCGGCTGAGCACGCCAACGGCAGTGCCGTCGGCAAGCGACTCGCGCCAGAAGTAGGCGCGCCCGATTCCCACGGGTGGGCCAAAATCCACCGGCAGGCCGGCGAGCGAAGGCGAGCTCCACAGGACCCGCCCGCGAGTGCTGCGTACCCGCGCGTACTGGCCGGAATGGCGGCGACTCAGGCGCGATTCCGGATCGAGCACGTGCAGGTCCATGCGTCCGCCTTCGACCAGTTCCGCGGCGGTGACCAGCGCGACGATTTCCTCATCCAGCCGCGCGCGCAGCGCCTGCTGCGCCGACTGCTGAAAAATATTATCGAGCGCCACGATCGTCAGCGCGAAGGACAGCACCAGCGGCACCGCCACGGCGACGATGAGCTGGCGGCGAACCGACGGCGGGCGCGCCATGCCTTCAGGAACAGCCGCGATCAGGAGGCCACATGAGTGCGCGGCAAGGTGATGCGATAACCGCGTCCGCGCAGCGTCTCGATGGGCTTGATTTCGT
>DATFUG010000042.1:0-4045 GCA_035261025.1 Steroidobacteraceae bacterium
GCCGCTGGCGGCGGTCTTCACTCCCGCCGCCTTGGAGTCAAGGCTTGTCAGGTCAATAAACGCCCGACCACCGACGGTCGTATTCTCGGTCACCGCGGTATCCGCATACACCGTCTGAATGAGCCCGCAGCCGGCCAGGGCCACCGCGGCACAAATATGCTTGGACATGAAGCGCTCCTATAAAAACGGTCTTGATATTGCTGTGTCAGCACGCCGCTGCGGGCCCGCCGTTGGTTGGGCAAAGTACACAGGGTGTGTGACAGTGCAGTTACAGCAGCGCCGCCACGTGACAGTTTTGTTACCTGGACTTCGACGCTCAGCCGTAGCGGCCGGTGATGTAGTCTTCCGTCGCCTTCTTGGCCGGGTTCGTGAATATTTTCGCAGCCTCGTCGTACTCGACCAGCTCCCCCAGATACATGAATGCCGTGTAATCAGACAGGCGCGCCGCCTGCTGCATGTTGTGAGTCACGATCAGCACCGTCACCTGCTCGCGCAGCGTCGTGATCAGCTCCTCGATCTTCGCGGTCGCGATCGGATCGAGCGCTGAGGTCGGCTCGTCGAACAGAATCAGTTCGGGGCTCGTGGCGAGTGCACGCGCAATGCACAGGCGTTGCATCTGCCCGCCGGACAGCGCCATCGCCGACTGGTTGAGCCGGTCCTTCACCTCGTCCCAGAGGGCCGCACCGATGAGTGCCTGCTCGACCGCCTCGGCGAGCCGTGCGCGATTCTTCATACCGCGCAACCTCAGCCCGTAGGTGACATTCTCGGCGATCGAGGTCGGGAATGGGTTGGCCTTCTGGAACACCATGCCGATGCGCATGCGCACTTCGATCGGATCGACGCCACGCCCGATGAGATTGATATTCTCCGGGTACAGGGTGATCGCGCCCTCATAGCGGTTGCCCGCCTGCAGATCGTGCATGCGGTTAAAGCAACGCAGGAAGGTGCTCTTGCCGCAGCCGGAGGGGCCGATGATGGCCGTCACGCGCCGATCGGCCACGGGCAGGCTGATGTCCTTCAGGGCCTGGTGCGCGCCGTAGTAGAAGTTCAGGTGCTCGGAGCGGGCACGCGGATTCGCGGGCCAGTGGGCCCGCTCCCCCGAGTCGGCCGGTACGGCGCCCGCCGGTGGGGTCCCCGGCGTCTCCGTTGCGGTGCGGTTCATCCCGCAGGTCCGGGTCTGCCCGGCGGCGCCGGCGCCGTGGCGCTCTGTGCCACCCCTGACGGCTGCAGCGAGCGTTCGACGTCCTGCAGCGAAACGTGGCGCACGTCGCGGCCGCCGACCATATAGATCACATACTCGCAGATGTTCTTGGCATGATCGCCGACGCGCTCGAGCGCACGCCCCACCCACAGCAGATCAATCGATGCGCGAATGGTGCGCGGATCCTCGATCATGAAAGTGATGCACTGACGCTGAATCGCGTCGTATTCCTCATCGAGCACCCGATCGCGCTTGGCAACCGCCAGTGCAGCCTTGGCATCAAGACGCGCAAACACATCGAGCGCCTCATGGAGCGAGGCGATTGCCTCACGCCCCAGGTGCCGCACGACGCGATACCCGTCCCCGGCGCGGCGATCCATGCCCGCCCGACGCAGGCCGATATTGGCGATCTTGTGCGCTTCATCGCCGACGCGCTCCAGGTCGGTAATCGTCTTGATGATAGCGAGCACCAGGCGCAGGTCCGAGGCCGTCGGCGCCCGGGTGGCGAGAATGCGATTGCATTCGTCGTCGATTTCGACCTCCATCAGATTGACGCGGGCTTCGTTGGTGATCACGTCGCCGGCCAGGCCAGCATTGCCTTCCGCCAGGGCCTGCAGGGCCTGTTGCAGCTGCGCTTCGGCCAGACCACCCATCTGCAACACTTCATTGCGCAGATGCTCCAGGTCCTCGTTGTAACGGCTGAGTATGTGCGTCCCGAGCTCGACCTTTTCCATATCGACCCCTCTCACTCGCCTGGATTCGCGTGCTGACCGAACAGCGAGGACACCGAACGGGCTACGATGCTGAGAAACAGCACGAACAGCGTGATCAGCAACGCTCCCACCCAGGCGAGCTGCTGCCAGTCCTTGTACGGGCTCATCGCAAACTGGAAAATCACGTACGGAAGATTCGCCATCGGCTTGTTGAGACTGCTGCTCCAGAACTGGTTATTGAGCGCTGTGAACAGCAGCGGTGCGGTCTCGCCACTGATGCGCGCGATGGCCAGCAGCACGCCGGTGAGCAGCCCATTGCGCGCCGCCGGATAGACAATGTGGGTGATCGTTCGCCAGGGCTGGGCGCCGAGCCCCGCGGACCCATCGCGCATGCTCTTGGGCACGAGATTGAGCATATCTTCAGTGGTGCGAACAATGACTGGCAAGGCAATGATGCTCAGGGCAATTGCGCCCGCCAGACCAGAATAGTGATGCATCGGCGCCACCACCACCGTGTACACAAACATGCCAATAATGATTGACGGCGCGCTGAGCTGAACGTCGTTGATGAATCGCACCACAGTGCTGAGCCGGCTCGCACGGCCATACTCGGCGAGGTAGGTGCCCGCCAGCAGTCCAATCGGCGCCCCGATTAGGATTCCCAGGAGCGTCATGAGGACACTGCCAAAAATGGCATTCAAAAGACCGCCCGAGCTGCCGGGGGCTGGCGTCATCTGCGTGAACACTCTCCAGGACAGCGCGCCAATGCCGCGCGAAAGCAGGGTCCAGAGGATCGCGCACAGGATGGCCAGCCCGATCAGCGTGGCGAGGGTGGAGGCGCTGAAGGCAACGATGTTGGCAACGCGGCGTCGGCGCAATACGTTCATACCCGTTTCACCGCGTTGCGTTCCAGGCGCATCAGCAGCAGGCGTGCCCCGGCAATGACGGCGAAGGTGAGCACGAACAGGAGCAATCCGAGCGCAAAGAGCGACGAGGTATACAGATCGCCGACGGCCTCGTTGAATTCATTGGCGATCGCCGCGGAAATCGTGGTCGAAGGGGCCAACAGCGAAGCACTGATCCGATGCGCGTTGCCGATGACGAAAGTCACGGCCATCGTCTCGCCCAGCGCGCGCCCCAAGCCCAGCATGATGCCGCCGATCACGCCGGCGCGAGACCAGGGCATGACGACATCCCAGACCACGTTCCATTGCGTGGCACCCAGTCCGTAAGCCGCCTCCTTCAGCGACAGCGGCGCCATGCGAAATACCTCCCGCATTACCGAGGTGATGAAGGGCAGGACCATGATGGCCAGCACAACGCCAGCCGTCAGCAGGCCGATCCCGAAAGGCGGCCCCTGGAACAGCACGCCAACCACGGGCAATGACCCCACATGATCAATGAGCCAGGGCTGCACGGTGCGCTGCAAGATGGGCGCCAGGACGAACAGCCCCCAGATGCCATAGACAATGCTCGGCACTGAGGCCAGCAGTTCAACCGCCATGCTGATCGGCCCGCGCAACCAGCGTGGACAGGTCTCGGTCAGGAATACCGCGATACCAAAGCTCAGCGGCACCGCAATCAGCAGCGCAATGAGGGAAGTGGCAATCGTGCCGTAAATGGGCGTCCGCGCACCGAACACTTCGGTGACTGGGTTCCAGTGCTCGCCGGTCACGAACGACCACTTGAACATCGCCAGAGCCGGCCAGCTGCCGTAGATCAGCGAAAGGATGACGCCGGCGAGCAGTACCAGTACGAGAATTGCCGAAAACTTGGTGGCGACGCGAAACACGCCTTCGGTGCGCGCCTCACGTTGCAGATGCGTTCGCAGTGCCAGCGCTTGGGTGTTCATGCGTTCCCAGCAGAAACGGGCAGGCGGCCAGCGCCCCGTGCGCCGGCCGCCTGCTTTAATATTCTATGAGCCGCGGCCTATTTGCCCGTCCAGATCGGCTTGCCATGGTCCTGGATCGAGGCCGTCCAGGTGTTCTTGACTAGCTTAACAAGCTTTTCCGGCAGCGGCACATAGTCGAGCTGGCTGGCCAGATCGCTGCCGTTCTTGTAGGCCCAGGCGAAGAATTTGAGCGCTTCGGACGCTGCGGCCGGATCTTTCGGCTGGCGATACATGATTATG
>DATFUG010000043.1:0-5029 GCA_035261025.1 Steroidobacteraceae bacterium
GACGGTATTCCCGCTCGACGGTATCCGGCAGGCTCCGGTCAGCCCTGTCGACGGGCGCCCGATGCGCCGCGCGGATGCCAGCGAGCTCGAGGCGCTGCTCACCGGCGAGGGCTCGCCGCGACTCTAGGCGCGCTTGGCCAGAGTGACGTAGTTGCGTTGCGTCGGGCCCGTGTACAGCTGGCGCGGCCGGGCGATGCGCATGGCCGGATCGCCGATCATCTCCAGCCAGTGGGCCACCCAGCCGACGGTGCGGGCGATCGCAAACATCACCGTGAACATGGAGCGCGGGATGCCCAGCGCGCTGTAGATGAGGCCGGAGTAGAAATCGACGTTGGGATAGAGCTTGCGTGACACGAAGTATTCGTCCTTGAGCGCAATCTCCTCGAGGCGCAGCGCCAGTTCGAACAGCGGGTCTTCCTGGTGGCCGAGCTTGGCGAGCACCCGGTGGCAGGCCTCGCGAATGATCTTGGCCCGAGGATCGAAATTCTTGTAGACCCGATGGCCGAAGCCCATGAGCTTCGAATGACTCCCTTTGTCCTTCACGAGCGTCAGGTACTTCGGGATGTTCTCGACCCTGCCGATCTCCTCCAGCATGTTGAGCACCGCTTCATTGGCGCCCCCGTGCGCCGGACCCCATAGCGCCGAGACGCCTGCGGAGATGGCGGCGTAGGGATTGGTGCCGGTGCTGCCGGCCAGGCGCACGGTGGTGGTGCTGGCGTTCTGTTCGTGGTCGGCGTGCAGGATGAACAGCAGGTCCAGTGCCTGCGCGGCGACCGGATCGACCTGGTATTCCTCGCAGGGCACGGCGAAGAACATGTTGAGCATGTTCGAGCAGTAGTCGAGGTCGTTGCGCGGATAGATGAAGGGCTGGCCGAGCGCGTGCTTGTGCGCGGCCGCGGCGATGGTCGGCAGCTTGGCGATGATGCGGTGCGAGAAAATCTCCCGGTGCCGCGGACTGTGGATGTCCATCGAGTCGTAATAGAAGGCCGCCATCGAGGCCACCACCGCCGAGACCATCGACATCGGATGCGCGTTGTGATGGAACCCGTTGGTAAAGCGCAGCAGCGACTCGTTGATCATCGTGTGGCGCGTGATGCTGGTGCGATAGGCGCTGAGTTCCGCCCCGCCGGGCAGCTCGCCGTTGATCAGCAGGTAGGCCACTTCCATGAACGAGCTGCTGGCGGCGAGCTGCTCCACCGGATAGCCGCGATACAGCAGCAGCCCGGCGTCGCCGTCGATGTAGGTGATCTTGCTCTCGCAGCTGGCGGTGACGCTGAAGGCGGGGTCGAAGGTGAAGACGCCCTGGTCTTTCGTGATCGCGCCGACGTCCAGGCAATCCGGTCCGATCGTGCCGGAACGCACCGGGAGGCTGGAGCGGGTCCCGGTGGCGGGATTGATCAGATCGTAGTCGGGCTTGGCCATGCCGCCGCAGCGTTACATGCGCGCATCATGGAATCAAGCTGTCGGTTCGCACTCCCGCGCACCGCGCGAGTGCACGCGCCGCACCGGCGGCGCCCAAGCTTTCGCCGCGATCACCGCGCGGCCGCGGCCGCGTATTTCTTGCGGAACTTGTCGACGCGGCCGGCCGTGTCGACCATCTTCTGCTTGCCAGTATAGAAAGGATGGCAGTTCGAGCACACGTCGACCTGCAGGTCCTTGCCCACGGTGGAACGCGTCTTGAAGGTGTTGCCGCAGCTGCAGCTGACGGTGATCTCGCCGTACTCGGGATGGATCGACGCTTTCATAAATGACCTGCCTTGCCAATTGCCCTGCGCCTGCCCGGCAGGGCCTCATCTTAGAAAAAGGGCGCGCAGTCTATGCCTCGCGCCGTTGCCAGACAAGGGGCGGGCCGGGCGGGCCCTTCGAGGGGTCTATTTATCCACAAAATCTGTGGATAAGTCTGTGGGCAACGGCTCGCCGCAGTCACCGATTACACGTCATTTGTGCATTTCTGTCGACTTGGACACAAAATGACCAAGACATTACAGCTTATTAAATCAATAGGTTAGAGGTGGCATATGTCACCTGGCCTGCAATGCTGCGCGTAATTGGCTAATTTGAGGGCCAGGCAGGGTCTGGCTGTGCATAAGAATCGAAGACACCGCGGAGGTTCGCCTAAACCACGGACCCCTCTGGATTTTTCTGCAAGCGGCCGTTGGAGCCCCGCCCCGGGCCGGAGCGGGACGGGACCAGGAAGTCGGCGATAAGATCGTTGAGGAAGCGCCTGCCGAGCTCGGTGGCTCGCCAGCGCCCGGCTTCGCCGGTCAACAATCCGCGCCCGGCGAGGCGCTGCACCCGCGGCACGATCAGGGGCCAATCAAGACCGGTGCGCGCTTCGAACTGCGCCGGCTCGAAGCCGTCGTTCAGTCGCAGCGCATTCATCATGAATTCGAACGGCAGATCGGCGTTTGTCACCGTGCGGGTCGCGGGCTCGCCGCGGCAGCCGCCCGCCAAGTAGCGCCGCGGCTCGCGCTCGCGCACGCTCCGCGCGATGACCCCGCGCTTGGCGTGCGTCAGCTTGCCGTGCGCGCCGGCGCCGGCGCCCAGGTAATCGCCGAAGTTCCAGTAGTTCAGGTTGTGGGCGCATTGCGCGCCGGCGCGGGCGTACGCAGACACCTCGTACTGCGCGAAGCGCGCGGCGGCCAGTTCGGCCTGGCAGTGCTGCTGCATGCTGAAACTCAGGTCCTCATCGGGGAGTCCGGGCGGCGGACGGCCGCCGAAGACAGTGCCCGGTTCCAGCGTGAGCTGGTAGTGCGAGACATGCGCCGGCGAGAGCTCGAGCGCCGCGCGCACATCGTCCAAGGCGCCGGCGAGATCCTGGCCCGGCAGGGCGTACATCAGGTCGAGGTTGAAGTTGGCCAGGCCCGCCGCGTGCAATTCCTCCGCGGCGATGCGCGTGTCCTGCGCGCTGTGGATACGCCCGAGCCGCTCGAGGATGGGCGGCGAGAAGCTCTGCGCTCCCAGCGATACCCGGTTGATCCCAGCGCCGCGATAGTCGGCGAACCGGCCGCGCTCGATGGTGCCCGGATTCGCCTCGAGCGTGATTTCGGCCTCGGCGCTGAGCGCCAGCCGGCCGCGCAACGCCTCGAACAGCCGCGCGAACGCGGCGGGTTCGAACAGGCTAGGCGTGCCGCCGCCGAGGAAAACGCTGACAATCGTTCGCCCTTCCAGCTGCGGCCGCTGCGCGTCGATATCCTCGAGCAGCGCGTGCAGGTAGCTCTCCTGCGGCAATTCGCCGTGCAGCGCGTGCGAATTGAAATCGCAGTACGGGCACTTGCTCACGCACCAGGGGAAGTGCAGGTAGAGCGCCAGCGGTGGTGCGGTCAGCGCCACGAGGGAAGCCGCGCCACCAGATCGCGCAGAGCGACGCCCCGATGACTCAGCGCGTTCTTGCGCACCGGGCTGAGCTCCGCCGCCGTGACGTCGAGGCCCGAGGGGATAAAGCAGGAGTCGTAGCCGAAACCGCCCGTGCCGGCCGGTGCGAGGGCGATGCGTCCTTCCCAGCTGCCCTGGGCGATGAGCGGATGCGGATCCGCGGCGCTGCGCACCAGCGCCAGCACGCAGCGATAGCGCGCGCTGCGCCGCTCCTCGGGTATCCCCGCCAGCGCCCGCAGCAGTTCCTGGTTGTTCTCCTCGTCGGTGGCGGTGGGCCCGGCGAAGCGGGCCGACCACACGCCCGGCCGGCCGCCCAGGGCGTCGACTTCCAGGCCGGAATCGTCGGCCAGGGCTGGAAATCCGGCCGCGGCCGCGTGGCGCGCCTTCAGCAGCGCGTTGTCCTCGAAGGTACGGCCTGTCTCCTCAATGCTCGCGACCCCTAAGGCGGATTGCAGCACCAGCTCGAAGCCGCGGGGCTCGAGCAGGACCGCGAATTCGCGCTGCTTGCCCGGATTGGCGGTGGCCAGCACGACGCGCACGGCGCTCGCTCCGCTAGCCCTGCAGTGCCTGGGTCTGCAGCGCGCACAACTCCCCGACGCCGGCGACCGCCAGATTGAGCAGCGCGTCGAGCTCGTGGCGCCGGAAGGCATGACCCTCGGCCGTGCCCTGCACTTCGATGAACGCGCCGCCGTTGTTCATCACCACGTTCATGTCGGTCTCCGCCTCGGAATCCTCGCTGTAATCCAGATCCAGCATCGGCTGGCCCCGCACGATGCCGACCGACACCGCGGCCACCTGGCCGTGCAGGGGACTGGCGTTCAGGACCCGTCGTCCGCGCAGCGACTCGATGGCATCGGCGAGGGCGACGAAACTGCCGGTGATGGCGGCGGTGCGCGTGCCCCCGTCCGCCTGCAGGACGTCGCAGTCGATCGTCACCGTGCGCTCGCCCAGCGCCCGCAGATCGACCACGGCGCGCAGCGAGCGGCCGATCAGGCGCTGGATTTCCTGGGTCCGGCCGGTCTGCTTGCCGCGCGCCGCCTCGCGCGCCGTGCGCGTGTGCGTGGCGCGCGGCAGCATGCCGTACTCCGCGGTGACCCAGCCCTGGCCCTTGCCGCGCAGGAACGCGGGCACGCCGTCATCGACACTGGCCGTACACAGCACGCGCGTGTCACCGCAGTCGATGAGCACCGATCCTTCCGCGTGGCGGGTGTAGTGGCGCGTGAAGCGTACGGCGCGCAGGGCATCGGCGGCGCGATCGTTGTGGCGGGAAGCCATGGTGCTACTCCAGAAAGCGCAATGCGACGGCCGAGGTGTTGTCGCAGGTGGGACCGCCGGCCGCCACCGACTGCGCCCCGAGCCCCTGCAGGGCGTCGGCCAGAGGAATTTCCGCCACGGCGAAGGCGCCGGCGATGGTCTCGTCGCTGCTACCGGCCCACAGCCCGTCGGTGCACACCAGCAGCACGTCGCCGTTCTCCAGGCGCTGGCGCCGACTCAGGTCCATCTCTGGCAGCAGCGCCTCGCCCCCGATGCACGATTCGACGAAGTTGCGCATCGGGTGATTCTGCGCCTGTTCGGGACCGATGACGCCCTCGCGCAGCAGCACCTCGACGTGACTGTGATCGCGGGTGCGCGCCACAACCTGCCCGTGCCGCAA
>DATFUG010000044.1:0-3408 GCA_035261025.1 Steroidobacteraceae bacterium
CCCGCTGTACCTCGGTCCCTTCCAGATTCGTCAGCTACCGGAAGCGTTCAAGCCAACCAGTCCCGGGGGGTTCATGAATCCGCCGGGCATCTACGACAAGGATCCCGGGGGCTTTTACTACATTCCCACGTACGACCCGAAAAGCGGCAACTTCTATATCCGCGCGGCGATCGAGGATCCGCGCCCCATCCTCGGCCACGAAGGCATTCCCGGGCACTTTTTGCAGCTTTCGATCGCCAATCACGTCGAGAACGAGATCCGGCGCCACCAGGGTGACAACGTGTTCGCGGAAGGCTGGGCGCTGTATGGAGAAGAGATGTTGATGCGCGCAGGTCTGTATCCGGACAACTCGGCGGGGCAGGCCCAGGTCCTGCGCCTGAGCCGCTATCGCGCGGCGCGCATCGGCGTAGACGTCAACCTGCACACCGGGCGCTGGAGCTTCGAGCAGGCCGTCCAGTACTTCATGGAGGCTGGCGGACTCGACCGCGAAGCCGCCGAAGGCGAGGCGGCGGGTGCGGCCTCGAGCCCGTCACAGAAGATCTCATACATCACGGGCAAGTGGCAGATCATGCGTCTGCTCGGGCGCTATCGCGACAGCCAGGGCGCCGGCTTCCGCCTCGGCGCATTTCACGATCAGTTGCTCAGCTATGGAACTCTGCCGCTGTCGGTCATCGAATGGCTGATGTTCGATGATGAAAGCTCGGTGCGCGCAGCGTTGCAGTAAGCGGATTTGCGATCGGGCCGGCAGGCCTCTAACTTGCCGTGAATCCCGTTGCGTGCATGGATCGTCCGAAAATGCCAAACAGGCCGATCGCCGCCCAGACGACATTGATGAACACCGAGGGGTAGGCGCCGTTCCACCCGCTGTTCAGGATGATGCCCAGGCCGGACAGCACGTTCAGCCAGTGGTAGACCTTCGAGCGGGCACTCAGTTTACCCATCGTGAGCAGCACATAGGCCGTTAACATCATGGCGGCGGCGGCCCAGCCGATGATCTCTACCGTGATTTTCATGCGTGGTGATTCCCCTGTTCCGTTCACGAAGATGGCGCGGGCGCAGCCGTCGTTCCAATGACATCCAGCTGGTCCTGGAGTCTAATACGATCGAGGGACGCCAGCGGCAGGCTGGTGAATATCCTGATGCGGTTTTCCAGCGTGCTGAACGCCGCACGGAACGCAATCCAGCGGTCCGTCTCGGCGCCCTCCACGGCCGCCGGATCTGGCACGCCCCAATGGGCGCTCATCGGTTGCCCGGGCCAGACCGGGCAGGTCTCCGCCGCCGCGTTGTCGCACACGGTAAATACGAAATCCAGTGGTGGCGCACCCGGCGCGGCAAACTCGTCCCAGCTCTTGCTCCGAAGGTCCGCGGTCGGCAGGTTTAACTTTTCCAGCAGTTCAAGCGCAATCGGGTGGACCGTTCCCCTGGGATGGCTCCCGGCGCTGTACCCGCGGAAACGACCACGCCCCCAATGATTGACGAGACTCTCGGCCAGAATGCTGCGCGCGGAGTTTCCGGTGCACAGGAACAATACGTTGAAGGGACGATCAGCCACGGCCCACCTCTGGCTCACCCGGATCTGTGAGCTCTTTTGACAGGCAATGTGCGGAGGCCGGGCACAGTGAGCGAAACTCCTCGCTCGCCTGGATCGCAGCCGGGACGCCGCTGCGCCCGATCGTGTGGTAGTTTTGCCGCCGGAAAAATGACTCCGCGGTCTCTGTCAGGAGAATGACCTCCAGGACGCCCGCGGCGCGGGCGCGGCGCTCCAGTTCCCGGACAATGAGACCGCCCAAACCCGCACTGCGCGCCTCGGAGGCGACAACTATGGAGCGCAGCAGAGCTGTGGCTCCAAAGCGCTCAAGCGCACCCGCACCGATGATGCGCGCACCGGCGCAAGCCACAATGAATTCCGGTCGCGACGAGACCAGATCCCGGGTCGGCAATCCATTGCGCTCAAGGAGGCTGCGGATGTCACCCGCATCCCGTAGGGTTGCCTCGCGTATCCGCGGCTTCACCATCGGATTTCAGGCGGCGCGATCGGGGCAGCAGGTCGCGGCACCCTTGTCCAGCACGGGTCGTCCGGTTCGTCGCAAAATGCCATCACCTGCCAATACGGCTGCGGCGCGATAACTGGCGTCCCCAAGGGGATTCGAACCCCTGTTACCGCCGTGAAAGGGCGATGTCCTGGGCCTCTAGACGATGGGGACGCCGAAAGCCAACTGGAACCGATGGTGGAGCCAGGCGGGATCGAACCGCCGACCTCTTGCATGCCATGCAAGCGCTCTCCCAGCTGAGCTATGGCCCCACGAGAGGGCGCGACGGTACGCAACGGCCTTTGGCCTGTCAAGGATCAATTGGCGGCCGCGAATTCAATCGCCCGCTGCAGCCTCGCGAGGCTTTTAGGCCTGCCCAGCAGCGCGACTGTCAGGTCGATCGGGGGCGAAACCGCCGTGCCCGAAATCGCGACCCGCAGCGGTTGCGCAACCTGTCCGAGCGGCAGATCAAATCGGCCGGCGACAGCGTCCAGCACCACGTGGATGTCACCGGCAGTCCATTCCGGCAGCTCCTTCAGTCCCTCGCTGAGCGCCAGCAGGACCGGCACCGCAGCGGCCGTCAGGTGCTTCCGGGCCGCCTTGTCGTCGTACTGCGCGAAGTCCTGGAAGAAAAATCGGCTGTTCTGCGCCATATCCTTGAGCGTCCGGGCCCGCTCGCGCTGGACGTTTCCGACGCCCTCCAGCAGCGGCTGGTCATCGGTCAGCACGCCCATGCGCGCCAGGTTGTCACGCAATCCGAGCGCCAGCTGCGCGACCGGCGCGCGCTTCATGTGCTGCTGGTTGAGCCACTGGAGCTTCTCGACATTGAACGCCGCGGCGGCCTTGTTGACGTCCCCGATGTCGAACGCGCCGATCATCTCCTCGCGAGTAAACACTTCCTGGTCACCATGCGACCAGCCGAGGCGCACCAGGTAGTTCAGCAGCGCATCAGGCAGGTAACCCTCCTCCTGGTATTGCAGCACGCTGACTGCGCCATGGCGCTTGGAAAGCTTGGCTCCATCAGCTCCAAGGATCATCGGTACATGCGCGTACACCGGTAGGGGTGCGGCGAGCGCGCGCAGCATGTTCATCTGTCGCGGCGTGTTGTTCAGGTGATCGTCGCCCCGGATCACGTGTGTCACGCCCATATCCATGTCATCGACTACGACGCAGAAGTTGTAGGTCGGACTGCCATCCGAGCGTGCGATAATCAGATCGTCGAGTTCCTCATTCCGGAAGACCACCCGGCCGTGGATCTGGTCGTCGACCACCACCTCGCCGTCGAGCGGATTTCTGAAACGGATTGCCGGCTCTACACCCTGGAGCGGCTCCCGCCGGTCGCGACAGCGGCCGTCATAGCGGGGCTTCTGTTTGGCCG
>DATFUG010000045.1:0-8408 GCA_035261025.1 Steroidobacteraceae bacterium
AACAGGCCGCCGCCGAGGTATCCGGCAGCGAAGCCGTAGGCCGAAACTCGATGGGCCTCCGCCGGCGAGGCGACCTGCACGATCAGGGCGTCCT
Source organism: Steroidobacteraceae bacterium (assembly GCA_035261025.1). GTDB lineage: Bacteria > Pseudomonadota > Gammaproteobacteria > Steroidobacterales > Steroidobacteraceae > FEN-1191. Next base: position 95 of record DATFUG010000045.1, read on the forward strand.
GGAACGATGAACCGCCATAGAAACCCACGGATGCCACGGCGAACACCGGCAACGCCCATTGCCACTCGCCCCGGCCCACCGCCGCGAGCAGCGCCGTGGCCGCCACACCGATCGCGGTAAAAATCCCCAGCCAGCGTTTCTTCTGCCCGCGACGATCGGCATAAGCGCCCAGCCAGGGCGCCAGCAGCATCACCACCAGGCTCGCGCTGGAGTTGGCGAGCCCCAGGTAAAGGGTCGAGCGTGTCGCCGGCAGATCTGCCGCCCAGTACTTGCCCAGAAAGAGCGGAAAGAAGACGACCAGCACTGTGGTCGCGAAGGCGTGATTGGCCCAGGCGGTCAGTGCCCACGCGCGTTGCGCGCGCCGCCTGGGAATTCCGCTCAGCGCGCTTTCATTCACTGGCATGGGCGAGATGCTCCCGTGTTTCGCTGAAGCGCAGCTCCGGCCAGCGCTCGATCGTCAGCTGCAGGTTGACCCGCGTGGGTGCCAGGTATACCAGCGCTCCACTGTGATCACGCGCCAGGTTGTCGTGCGCCTTCACTTGGAACTCTTCCAGCTTGCGCTCATCCGTGCCGCTGATCCAGCGCGCCGTATGCACCGAGATCGCCTCGAATACGCACTGCACCGCGTACTCATCGGCCAGCCTGAAGGCCACCACCTCGAACTGCAGTGGTCCGACCGCGCCGAGTATCAGTTCGGCGTTTCGCAGCGGCCGAAACAGCTGCGTGGCGCCCTCCTCGCACAGCTGCGCGAGTCCCTTGGCCAGCGCCTTCATGCGCAAGGGGTCCTTGAGAACCGCGCGCCGGAACATCTCGGGGGCGAAATCAGGAATCCCCGTGAACGCCAGGGCCTCACCTTCGCTAAAGGTGTCGCCGATATTGATGGTGCCGTGATTGTGCAAGCCGATGATGTCGCCCGCGTAGGCTTCCTCGGCCTGCACGCGATCCGCGGCCATGAAGGTCAGCGCGTCGGCGACGCGCACTTCCTTGGCGAGCCGCGCGTGATACAGGCGCATGCCGCGCCGGTAGCGCCCGGAGCACAGGCGCAGGAAGGCGATCCGGTCGCGGTGGCCGGGATCCATGTTGGCCTGGATCTTGAAGACGAAGCCCGTCAGTGGCTCCTCCAGCGGCTCGACCCTGCGTTGCCGTGCCAGGCGCGCGAGCGGCGCGGGCGCGTGGCGCACAAAGGCACGGAGCAGCTCTTCGACGCCAAAGTTGCTGATGGCTGACCCAAAAAATACCGGCGTCTGCTTTCCGGCCCGGTAGGCGGCCAGATCGAATTCCGCGCTCGCCCCGCGCACCAGCTCCACTTCGGTCAGGAAGGCCGCGGCGCCCTCGCCCAGCAATGCGCGCGCCTCCGGCGATTGCAGGCCGTCAATGACGCGATTGCCACCGACGCGCCCGCGCTCGCCCGCCTCGTAGACGTAGATGCGGTCTTCGGGCAGGTGATAGATGCCGGCCAGGTCACGGCCCATGCCGATCGGCCAGGTGATCGGCGTCGGGTGTATTTTCAGCACCGCCTCGATTTCGTCGAGCAGTTCGATCGGCGCGCGGCCGTCACGGTCCAGCTTGTTGACGAACGTCATGATCGGCGTGTCGCGCAGGCGGCAGACCTCCATCAGGCGCACGGTGCGCTGCTCGACGCCCTTGGCGCAGTCGATCACCATCAGCGCCGAGTCCACGGCCGTCAAAGTGCGGTAAGTGTCCTCGGAGAAATCCTCGTGCCCCGGAGTGTCCAGCAGATTGACGATGCACTCCCCGTAGGGAAACTGCATCACCGAACTGGTGATCGAGATGCCGCGCTGCTGCTCGAGCCGCATCCAGTCGGAAGTCGCGTGGCGCGTGGCCTTGCGCCCCTTGACGGTGCCGGCCATCTGGATCGCGCCGCCGAACAGCAGCAGTTTTTCCGTCAGCGTGGTCTTGCCCGCGTCGGGGTGCGAGATGATCGCAAAGGTGCGCCGCCGCAGGATTTCCTGGTCGAAGGCGGGCATCGTCCCTGTCCGGCCGGACAGCGCTGCGCTCACTGAGGGCCCAGCGTGCGGCGCATGACCAGAGCATCCTCGCGGCCGGCGGGAGTCTGGTAGTAGCCCCGCCGGACGCCCACCTGCCGGAAGCCCAGCCTCTCGTACAGGCGGATAGCCCCGAGGTTGGCGGGCCGCACCTCGAGAAAGACCAGGGTCGCCCCGGCGGCGGTGGCGAGGGACAGCAGCTGTCCGATCAGGGCCCGCCCGAACCCGCGGCCCCGGAACTCTTCGCGCACGCACACGTTCAGCAGATGCGCCTCTCCGGCCCCGCTGGCGATGACTCCGAAGCCGACCAGGACGGCGCCAAATTCCAGCACGATGCTGCCATAGCCGACGCGCAGGCAGTCCCGCAGGATGCCCTCCGTCCAAGGGAAGGGATAGGAGCTCCGCTCGATTTCGATGACCGCTGCAATGTCAGCCTCGTTCATCGGCCGCACGCTCATCTGCGGCAGGTCGAGGGCATCGCTGGCCGCGCTCACGGTACTCACGCGCTCCCGCCGGGTGCGGCGGCGCGCCGGCACGCCAGCTCGCGGCGCACGAAGCGCAGATCGTCCCAGGCCCGGCGTTTTTCCCGCGGACTGCGCAGCAGGTAAGCCGGATGGTAGGTGACGATCAGGGGCGTGCCCCGCGTGCCGAAGTGATGCACGGCGCCGCGCAGCTTGCCGATCGGCGTATCCGTCGCGAGCAGGGTCTGGGCCGCCACCCGCCCGACCGCGAGCATCAGCCGTGGTCCGAGCAGATCGATCTGGCGATGCAGGTAGGGCATGCAGCAGCGCACTTCCTCAGGCAGGGGATCGCGATTGTCCGGCGGCCGGCACTTGATGATGTTGGCGATGTACACCCTCGCGCGCGGCCACCCAGCGGCCAGCAGCATGGAATTCAACAGCTGCCCGGAGCGACCGACGAAAGGCTCACCCTGGCGGTCCTCATCCGCCCCCGGCGCTTCGCCGATCACCAGCAGCTCGGCGCCAGGGTCGCCGACTCCGAAAACCGTCTGGGTGCGGCGCTCATGCAGCCGGCAGCGCACGCACGCCGCCACTTCGTCTGCCAGCGCGCGCCAGTCGGCGGCCGATCCGGGCACCCGTCCCGGCAACGGCGGCGGCAGCGGCAGGGGCGCTGACGGTGCCCACGCGAGCGGCGCTGCCGGCCGGCGCAGCACCCAGGATTCGAGCCCCAGAGCCTCCAGGTACTGCGCACTGCGCAGATCGCGGCCCAACTAGGCGCGCTCCCGGCGCCGCAGGAGCCGCCGCAGGCGCCGCACCATCCAGGCGAGCGGCGGAAACAAGGCATAGCCGCCGAAGCTGATGAGCAGCGCGCGCGAAGGGTCGCCGGCAATCACCACGAACACCAGCACGGCCACCACCAGCCACGCGAAGCGCACCGGGCGCATCAGGTCGAAATTCTTGAAGCTCGGAAAGCTTAAGGGGCTGACCATCAGCGCACCCGCGACCGCAGTGACGGTAAAGGCGGCGATCAGGCCGCGCAGGCCCGGTTCTCGCCACTCGGTCGACGCCCACACGAAGCCGGAAACCACGGCCGCGGCCGAGGGACTCGGGAGGCCCTCGAAATAGCGCTTGTCCTGGGTCGCCACCCGGGTGTTGAAGCGCGCCAACCGGAGCGCCGCCGTGACGGCGTAGAAGAACGCCGCCAGCCAGCCCAGCCGCCCCCAGGCACGGCCGTATTCGGCGATGCGCGCGACACCCCATTGGTAGGAAACGATGGCGGGCGCCACGCCAAAGGCCACCATGTCCGCGAGGCTGTCGTATTCCTTGCCGAACGCACTCTCGGTGTGCGTCATTCGCGCCACGCGGCCGTCGAGCCCGTCGAACAGCATGGCCACGAAGATCGCTATGCCGGCACGTTCGAAATTCCCGTCGATCGCGGCGACGATCGCGTAGAAGCCCGAAAACAGGCACCCCGTCGTCAGCAGGTTGGGCAGCAGGTAGATGGCGCGCCGGCGGGGCCGGACAGGCGCGGCGGATTCGTGATCGTCCATGAGCCCGACATGATAGGGGCCCACCTGCACGGCGTCCAACCAGCGGGCCCGGCCCATGTGCGCGCATCTGCTAGGATTGCCGGCGCATTCACTACTGACGATCATTGCATGCGACTTTCCCACTACCCGATCAACACGACCAAGGAAACTCCGGCCGAGGCCGAGGTGCTCAGCCACCAGCTCATGCTGCGTGCCGGCCTGATCCGGCGCGTCGCGGCGGGCATCTACAGCTGGCTGCCCTTCGGGCTCCGTGTGCTGCGCAAGGTCGAGGCTATCGTGCGCGAGGAGATGGACCGGGCCGGAGCACTGGAACTGCTGATGCCGGCGATCCAGCCCGCCGAGTTGTGGCAGGAATCGCACCGTTGGTCCGAATACGGCCCCGAGTTGCTGCGCCTGCAGGACCGGCACGAGCGGCAATTCGTGTTCGGACCGACCCACGAAGAGGTCATCACGGACATCGCACGGCGCGAACTGCGCAGCTACCGCCAGTTGCCGGTCAATTTTTACCAGATCCAGACCAAGTTCCGCGACGAGGTGCGGCCGCGCTTTGGCGTGATGCGCGCCCGCGAGTTCATCATGAAGGACGCCTATTCCTTCCACCTCGACGAGGCTTCGCTGCGCGCAGGATATGCGGCCATGCGCGAGGCCTACACGCGCATGTTTACGCGCATGCAGCTCAATTTCCGCACGGTACAGGCGGATTCCGGCGCGATCGGTGGCAACGCTTCGGAGGAATTCCAGGTCCTGGCGGATTCCGGGGAGGATGCCATCGCGATCAGCGACAGTGACGGCTTTGCCTCCAACATCGAGCTGGCGCCGGCCCCTCCACCGGCCGGCCTGCGGCCCGCGGCCCGCGCCTCGCTGGAGGAAGTGGCCACGCCCGGCATGAAGACCATCGCCGCGGTCAGCGCCTTTCTGGGTACGCCACCCGGGCAATGCCTGAAGACCCTGCTCGTCGATGGCGCCGACGGCACAGCGGTCGCCCTCGTGCTGCGCGGTGATCACGAACTCAACGCGCTCAAGGCGCAGAAGCTCCCGGGCGTCGCCAGCCCGCTGCGCATGGCAGGTGCGGCCGCGATCCAGGCCGCGAGCGGCAGCGAAGCCGGGTACCTCGGACCCCGCGGCCTGAACTGCCTGATCTACGCCGATCATGCCGCACTCCACACGGCGGACTTTGTCTGCGGGGCGAATGTGCCGGATCTGCACCTGCGTGGCGTGAACTGGGGGCGGGACCTGCCGGAGCCGATGGCCGCCGACCTGCGCAACGTGGTCGACGGCGATGCCAGCCCATCGGGCCAGGGGCGGCTTAAGATCGTGCGCGGCATCGAGGTGGGGCACATCTTCCAGCTCGGCAGCAAGTACAGCACCGCGATGAACGCCGCGGTTCTGGACGAATCGGGCAAGGCCGTCACCATGCTGATGGGCTGCTACGGCATTGGTGTGACGCGCATCGTGGCGGCGGCAATCGAACAGAATCACGATGAGCGCGGCATCATCTGGCCCGCTCCGCTGGCACCCTTCCATGTGGTACTCATTCCGCTCAATCTGCAGAAATCGGCCCAGGTGCGCAGCGCCGCCGACGCGCTGTACGCGGCACTGGGCGCCGCCGGGATCGAAGTGCTGTACGATGACCGCGACGCCCGCCCGGGCGTCAAGTTCGCGGACGCGGAACTGCTCGGGATTCCGCATCGCCTGGTGCTGGGCGAGCGGGGCCTGGAAGCGGGGACCTGTGAATACCGCCATCGGCCGGCCACGCAGAACGAGGACATCCCGCTTGCCTCCGTCGCCGCGTTCGTCCGCGCCCGGCTCGAGCCTTAAGGCGGCGCGCCCGGCCGCCGGCTGGCCGGTGCCGGCCATCGTCCTGCTGGCGCTGTTCCTGGCGCCCACCGTCAGGGGCGGCACCGCTCCAGGGGCCGCGGGCGCGCAACGCGACCCGGAATTGCGCGCGGTGGTGCAGCAGGCGATTCAGTCGGCGCAATGCTTCGGCAACCAGTACGACTCGGCCGTCTGGTACACGCTGATGGAGCCCCGGCTGCGGCGCTACCTGAGCGATCGCGAGGAGCGCCTGGACGTGCTGCGCACCGTCTATTGCGAAACCCATCGGCCCGGTGCGGCAACGCTCCCGCCCGGACTGGTGCTCGCGGTGCTCGAAGTCGAGAGCCGCTTCGATCGCTGGGCCGTCTCCGCCACCGGTGCCGTCGGACTGATGCAGGTCATGCCCTACTGGCCCGAGCAGCTCGGCATGCAGCGCCGGGAGCTGGTGGGAGTCGAGGCGAACATCCGCATGGGATGCGCCATCCTGCGTCACTACCTGGCCACCGAGCACAACGACGTGCGCCGGGCGCTCGGCCGCTACAACGGGAGCGTGCGCAGCCGAGATTACCCGGACCGGGTCGTGACGCGCTGGACGCGGTTCTGGAACGGCGCCGACGATCTCGGCCGCGGCTGAAGAACCCCGGGGAAGGGCCGGTACCGCTCAGGCGCGGCGTCGCGCCAGGGCATCGCGAATGAAGGGCACCGTGAGGCGGCGCTGCGCGGCCAAAGCGGCGGTGTCGAGCTCGTCGAGCAGCGCGAACAGGCTCGACATGTCGCGCGGCAGGCGGCGTTGCAGATAGAGCGCCGATTCTTCGGGTAGCTCGAAGCCGCGCTGCCGGGCGCGCAACCGCAGCGCCAAGCACTGCTCCGATTCCTCAAGCGCATACAGACCAAGGCGTTGGCCGGCGGCGCATCGCGAAGCGAGGTCCGGCAGTGCAAACGGCAGCTGCGCCGGCACTTCGCGCGCCGCCATCACCAGGCTGGCGCCGCGCTCTTCGCAGTCCCGGTACAGGGCAAACAGTTCGCGTTCCCACTCAATCTGCCCCACCGCCATCGCCAGCTCATCGACGCACAGGTACCTCGCGCCCTGCCACTCGCGCAGTGCGGCAGCCCCCAGCGAACTGACCTGGCTGAGCGGCAGGTACAGCGCCGTGGCGCCGGCGCGCGCACAGATCGCCTGCAGCAGATGCGTCTTGCCGCTGCCGGCCGGGCCGTACAGCCACGTCAGGCCCGGCGGCGCGTGCTCCGCGAGCGTCAGGAGCTGTGCCACGACCGCGGCATTCGGTCCGGCATGAAAGCTCTCGAACAGCGCCCGGTCGTGGGGGCGCACGCTCAGCGGGAGCTGGCGCATCGGCGGGCCCGTTCAGCCCTGCGCCGCGATCTGCAGCGCCCGCCCGGTGAAGTCGCGCAGATACGCCGCGCCGCTGATGAGCACGGTCAGCGTGACGGCGGCGGCCAGCGCGTCGATGACGGTCTGGGGTGGCTGGCCAAATCCGGCGCGCAGCACCACCAGGCTGACGTACAGGATCTGCAGCAGCGTGTTGATCTTGCTGGCCAGGATGGGGCGTCCGTGCAGGGCGCCCCAGCCGATGCGATAAACCACCGCGCCCAGGCCGATCATGAAGTCACGTCCCACCGCGATCAGGCCCAGCCAGGTGGGTATCTGGTGCAGCCAGCACAGTACCAGGAACACGGACACCAGCAGCAGCTTGTCGGCCAGCGGGTCGAGGAATTTTCCCAGCCGGCTCGCCCAGCCAAAGCGCTTGGCCAGCCAGCCGTCCACCCCATCGCTGGCCGCCGCAAGCACGAACAGCAGCAGCGTGAGGCGATATTCACCCGCGGCGAGGCTCCCGACGATCGGCCAGATTAGCGCAATGCGCAGCACGCAGATGATGTTGGGCAGGTGACGCATCCGTTCAGCTACTATATCGCGCCCTATTATTAGAGTCCGCATGAACGACAGGCGCAGTTACAGCTATCGCGATGCCGGCGTGGACATCGATGCCGGCGATGCGCTGGTGGAGCGGATCAAGCCGCTGGTGAAGCGCACCCAGCGCCCCGAGGTGCTGGCGGGCATCGGCGGCTTCGGCGCGCTGGTGGAAATCCCGGCGGGCTACCGGCGGCCGGTGCTGGTCGCGGGCACGGACGGCGTGGGCACCAAGTTACGGCTCGCCATCGAAACGCATCGCCACGACACGATCGGCATCGACCTGGTCGCCATGTGTGCCAACGATGTGATCGTACAGGGCGCCGAACCGCTGTTCTTCCTGGATTACTACGCCACCGGAAAACTGGACGTCGAGGTCGCCGCCAGCGTCATCAGCGGTATCGCCGAGGGCTGCGCCCAGGCCGGCGCGGCACTGGTGGGCGGCGAGACCGCCGAAATGCCCGGCATGTACCAGGGCGATGACTACGACCTGGCCGGCTTCTGCGTGGGTGTGGTCGAGCGCGAATCGATCATCGACGGCAGCGCCGTGCAGGC
>DATFUG010000046.1:0-2191 GCA_035261025.1 Steroidobacteraceae bacterium
TGCGAATACGTCATCTACATGGTTCACGGCAAGGATGTGCGGCATCGCTCGCTCGAGCGGGTCGAGCAGGAACTCAAGAGCCAGAATCCCCGTGATTGAGCCGAGCGGCGGCGCCCGAAGCCTGACGGAATCGCTGAACCGGCGCAGCCTGAATCTCGCCGGATTTCTGTGTTGCGCGGGCCTCCTGGGTTATGCCTGGTATGTGCAGGGCGTACTCCGGGTCGAGCCCTGCCCTCTGTGCATCTTCCAGCGGGTCGGCGTGGCGGCGATGGGCGTGCTGTTCCTCATGGCCTGGCTGCATGCTCCAAAAAGTACCGGGGCGCGGATCTACGGTGCCCTGTTGGGTGCCGCGGCGTTTCTGACCCTGGCCATCGCGGCGCGGCATGTGTGGATCCAGCACCTGCCCGAAGGTGCCGTACCGGCCTGCGGCGCCACGCTGCAGTACATGCTCGATGTGTTTCCCTTAAGCGATGTAATCCGGAAGGTCCTGACGGGCTCGGGTGAATGTCACCAGGTGAATTGGACCTTTCTGAGCCTGGCAATGCCGACCTGGGTAATGATCGCGGCCGGCGCACTCGGAGGGCTCGGCGTGGGCGCCAATTATCTCGCCCCGCGCCGCTGAGGCGCACGCCCCACGCTAGGCGAGCAGGTTCCGGAGCGCCTGCAGGTACATCGCGTGCAGGAGTTCGAGGTCGGTGAGCCGCACGGATTCGTTCACCTTGTGGATCGTCGGGTTCGGCACACCGAGTTCCACCACCTCGGATCCCATGCCGGCGAAGAATCGACCGTCCGAAGTACCGCCATCGGTCGAGAGCGCCGGCTCCCGCCCCGTCACCTGTTTGACCGCCGCCTGGACGCCTGCCAGTAACTTGCCCTGGCGCGAATAAAACGGTTCGCCGGACAGGTACCACTCGAGCGTGTATCGCAGGTGGTGTCGCGTCAGGATCTCCTCGACGGCGAGCTTGAGTGCCGCGCTCGTCTGTGCCGGACAGAATCGCAGATTGAAGCGCGCCTTCAGGTCCCCGGGAATTACGTTGGGCGCACCTGTGCCCGAGTTCAGGTTGGAAACCTGGAAGCTGGTGGGCTGAAAATGCTCATCGCCCCGATCCCACACACGGCTGCTGAGCTCTGCAAGCGCCGGTGCAAATCGATGTACCGGGTTGTCGGCCGACTGCGGATAGGCGATGTGTCCCTGGACTCCGTGCACTGTGAGACGCCCGGACAGGGAACCACGCCGGCCAATCTTGACCATGTCGCCGGCGACCTGTTCGCTCGAAGGTTCGCCGACGATGCACCAGTCGATCCGTTCGGTGCGCTGCACCAGTATTTCGATCACCCGCTTCGTGCCATCGACCGACGGACCTTCCTCGTCGCTGGTAATCAGGAAGGCGATTCTGCCCTGATGATGCGGACACTCGGCGATGAAGGACTCGGTGGCCGTGACCATCGCGGCCAGTCCGCTTTTCATGTCCGCCGCGCCGCGCCCGTAGAGCGTGCCGGCGCGAACGTCCGGTTTGAACGGATCGGAACTCCAGTCTTCCAGCGGTCCAGTGGGCACCACGTCAGTGTGTCCCGCAAAACACAGCACCGGGTGCCCCTGACCGCGCGTTGCCCACAGATTGTCGACTGCACCAAAGCGCAACTTCTCGATGCGAAAGCCGAGGGCTTCAAGGCGCGACGCAATGAGATCCTGGCAGCCCTGATCGGCGGGCGTGACCGTGTTTCGCGCGATCAGGTTCCGGGTCAGCTCAAGCGTGGCGGACATGGGGTTCGCGCTGTGCGCTCCTACGGTGTGGCTAAGGGGCAATCAACCACGCGCCTTATACGGTGCGCGGGCTCCGGGGGCAAGGCCTTGAGGGCACAATGACGGTCAACGCAATCATGGAGATGCGCGTGCAACGGTGGATCCTGACATACAACTGTCATACGAGGCAGCTATAACAGCGCGCATTCCCGCACCACCCACGGCAAGCCAAAAAGGGGAACAAGCAAGTGAGTATCCGCAGCAACAGGGTTCGCACCCTCATCGGCGCGCTGGCGCTGGCCGCCGCAGGCATCGCCTCGGCCACCGATATCTCCGGTGCCGGCGCGACCTTTCCCTATCCGGTCTATTCAAAGTGGGCGGAGGCCTACAAGGCACAGACCGGGGTCGGCCTGAATTACCAATCGATAGGCTCCGGCGGAGGCATCA
>DATFUG010000047.1:0-18021 GCA_035261025.1 Steroidobacteraceae bacterium
GCGCCTGCCGCACTGGGAGAATCTCGATCCGCAGGCGCTCGCCGATCAGGCATCGTCCGATCCGGGCAATCGCTATGCGCTGCCCTATCTGCATGCCATCAACGGCTTCGCCTACAACGTGGACAAAATCCGTGCGCGCATGGCGGATGCGCCCGTCGACAGCCTCGACATGATCTTCAAACCGGAGATCGTGCGCCGCTTCGCCGACTGCGGCGTTTCGCTGCTGGATTCACCCGAGGACATCCTGCAGCTGGCGCTGCTTTATCTCGGGCGCAATCCGAACTCGACCGACGCGGCGGACTACAAGGCCGCGGAGAAACTGCTGATGACCGTACGGCCTTACGTGCGCACCTTCGATTCGAGCGAATACCTGAACGCGCTGGCCAACGGCGAGCTGTGCATCGCCGTTAGCTGGTCCAGTGACTACGCCGTTTCGATGGCCCGGGCCCGTGCGGCGGGTCTGACGATCAATCTTGCCTTTACTGTGCCGCGTGAGGGGGCCAATCTGACCTATTCCTCCCTGATGATCCCGGTGGGCGCACCGCACCTGGATGCGGCCTACCAGTTCCTGAATTTCATGCTGCAGCCGCAGGTGATCGCCGCGGTCACCAACGACATCTACTACGGCAACGACAACCGGGCGGCCAACGCCTTCGTCAATCCGCGCATCCTCGCCGACCCGACGCTGTACCCGACCGCGGAGATCAAGCGGCGCCTGTACAACGCCGATGAAGCGGGGATTGCGGTCGAGCGGCTGCGCTCACGCACCTGGACCCGCATCAAGACCGGGCACTGAAACCCCGCCCGCGCCCGCGGTAGCGCCGCTGCACGCCGGCCGTGTTATATTATAGCCGTAACATTACAAAGAACGGGCTCAGGTATGCGCTCAGTCAGGACGCTGGGATTGCTGGGAACAGGTGTCATTGGCGGCGGCTGGGCGGCGCGGGCACTGCACTACGGGATCGATGTGATCGCCGCGGACGTCAACCCCAGGATGGAAGAGTGGATCCGCGGCGCGGTGAGTAATGCCGAGCCGGCCCTGGCGCGCCTGACCAGCGCGCCGCTCCCGCCCAAGGGCCAGTTGAGCTTCACCACGGACGTGCGGACCATGGCCGCGCAGGCGGACCTGATCCAGGAGAACGTCCCCGAGCAACTCGGGCTCAAGCAGCAGCTGCTCGCCGAGGTGAGTCGTCACGCGGGCGCCGACGTGATCATCGCTTCCAGCACTTCCGGGCTGATGCCGACCGAACTGCAGCGCGACATGGTCGCGCCCGAGCGATTCTGCGTCGCACACCCTTTCAATCCGGTCTACCTGCTGCCGCTGGTGGAGCTGGTGAGCGGGGCGCGGACCACGAGCGCGACCATCGAGGCGGCGGCGCGCTTCTACACCTACATCGGGATGCATCCGTTGCGCCTGCGCCGCGAGATTCCGGGGCACCTGACCGATCGATTGCAGGAGGCGCTGTGGCGCGAGATCCTGCACCTGGTGAATGACGGCGTCGCCACTACGGGCGAGCTGGACGAGTCGATCATCTACGGGCCGGGGCTGCGCTGGGCCGCCATGGGCACGAACATGATCTATCACCTGGCCGGCGGGGAGAGCGGCATGCGCCACATGCTGGCGCAGTTCGGACCCTGCCTGAAGTGGCCGTGGACCAAGCTCGAAGCCCCGGAGTTGACCGAAACCCTGATCGATCGGATGGTCGAGGGCACGCAGGCCGAGGCCGCGGGTCGCTCGATCCGGGATCTCGAACGCCTGCGCGATGACTACCTGGTCGCGATCCAGCAGGTCCTGCGCCAGTACAACATCGGCGCCGGCGCGACGCTGCGGGCGCTGGAAGAGCGCCTGTACCTGGAGGCTGCACCGTCCCGCGACGCCGCACCGGAGGCGACGTCGCTGGTGCGCAGCACCGTGCGGCCGGAGTGGGTCGATTACAACGGCCACATGAGTGATTTTCGCTACGCGCAGGCGTTTGGCGATGCGATGGACTCGCTCTACCGTCGGGTTGGCGTGGACGAGGCCTATCGGGCCAGTGGCCGCATGTTTTACACGGTGGAGAGCCATATCGCTCACTTCGCCGAAGTCCGTGCCGGGGAGCCCGTACAGACCCGCACCTGGATCGTGGGCCTGGACGACAAGCGCCTGCACGTGCTGCAGCAGCTGCAGCGCGGGCGCGACGGCACGCTGCTCGCCACGGGTGAGCAATTGCACCTGCACGTCGCGACGACCCCAACGAGAGCGACGCCCATGGACGCGACGGTCCGTGCCGCGCTCGAGGCCCTGCGCACCCTCCAGGAGGCGCTGCCGGTGCCTCCGCCCGCCTCACGGCGCATCGATCTGCAGAACCGCGCGGTGGCAGCCCATGCCCAAGATCGTTGATCACGCCGAGCGGCGCGACCAGATCGCGCAGGTGGCCTGCCGCGTGGTGGCGGCCCATGGCTTTGAACAGGCCACCATCGTGCGCATTGCGCGCGCCGCGGGCTACACGACCGGCATGCTGGCCCACTATTTCGACTCCAAGCAGGAAATCATCCTGGCGGCGCTGCGCTTGATCATGCGCCGCATGGAGCAGCGCCTGACACAACCCAAGCAGGGGAGTGGAACCCGTCTGTACGCCGTCCTGAGCGAAGCCCTGCCCATCGATGCGCGACGGCTGCAGGAATGCGCCTTCTGGATGGCCTTCTGGGGGCAGGTGAGTTCCGATCGGCGGCTCAAGCGCATCAATGCCTGGGTGCACCGGGAGTACCTGCGCCTGTATCGGCGCTGCCTCGAGCAGCAGTGGCCCGAATGGGCCGAGTGGCCCGCGGCGCGGCGCGACGAGGTGCTCCGCTCCGTCGTTATCTGCATCAACGGTCTGACCGCGAGCGTCGTGTCGAGCCCCAGCGACTGGCCCGCGGAGCGGCAGATCAGGCAATTGCGATTGCACCTCAAACTGCTGCGGGACTGGGCGAGCGACGTGCGCGCGGTGACGACGGGTCGGCGCGCCGGGAGATAAGGCATGGATTTTTCACTGAGTGACGAGCAGCGCCTGATCATCAAGACGACGCGGGCTTTCGTCCGCAGCGAGCTGGAGCCGCACGAGGCGGAGGTCGAGCGCACCGGCGTGCTGCGGCCCGAACTGCATCGCGAGCTCAAGGCCAAAGCGATCGAGGCGGGACTGTACGCCGCCAACATGCCCACCGAGGTGGGTGGCGCGGGTCTGGATACCGTGACCTGGGTGCTGTACGAGAAGGAGCTGGGCTGGACCGGATACGCGCTGCACTACGGCTGTGTGGGGCGCCCGTCCAATATCCTGCTGGCCTGCCAGGGAGCGCAGCGCGAGCGCTACCTGTTGCCGGCGGTGCGCGGCGAACGTGTCGAATGCCTGGCAATGACCGAGCCTACGGCAGGCTCGGATCTGCGCGGCATGCGCGCCACCGCGGTGGCCGACGGTGGCGATTTCATCATCAATGGCACCAAGCACTTCATCAGCCATGCCGATCACGCGGATTTTATCATCCTGTTCGCTGCCACCGGGGAGGAGAGTTCGGCCCGCGGCAAGCGCAAGCGGATCACCGCCTTCCTGGTGGACGTCGGCCATCCCGGTTTCACCATCCGCCCCGGCTACGCCAACGTTTCGCATCGCGGCTATACCAACAGCATCCTGGAGTTCAGCGATTGCCGCGTGCCTGCAAGCGCGATCCTCGGTGAGCTGCACCGCGGCTTCGAAGTTGCCAACTCCTGGCTCGGCGCGACGCGGCTGCAGGTAGCCGCCACCTGTCTCGGACGGGCCGAACGCGCCCTCGAGCTGGCCACGCAGTGGTCCGCGCAGCGGGTGCAGTTCGGGCAGCCGATCGGCAAGTTCCAGGGCGTCAGCTTCAAGCTGGCCGACATGGCCGTCGAGCTGCGCGCCGCTGAATTACTGGTGCTGCAGGCCGCGTGGAAGCAGGATCAGGGCACGGCGACCGACATGGACATGGCCATCGCCAAGCTTAAGGCCACCGAGATGCTGGCCATGGTGGCGGACGAGGCCCTGCAGATCCACGGCGGCATGGGCCTGATGAGCGATCTGCCGCTGGAGCGCATCTGGCGCGACGCCCGTATCGAGCGCATCTGGGAAGGGACCAGCGAGATTCAGCGCCACATCATTTCGCGCGCGCTGCTGCGGCCCCTGGGCGCTTAAGACCTGCGGCTTTTAGCGCCCGGTCCAGCGCGGCGAGCGCTTTTCGGCAAAGGCGCGTGCGCCTTCGAGCAGGTCCGCCGAGCGCATCACGCGCTGCACGGCATCGAGCGCGTCGTGGACTTCAAAGGCCTGGTTTTCCGGCACCATCTCCGTGTGGTGCAGCAGCTGCTTGATGGCCGGAAACAGCAGCGGGGGCCCGTCGGCCAGCTGGCGGGCGATCTCCCGCGCCTTGGTGAGCGCCTGGCTGCGCGGCACGACGTGATTGACCAGTCCCCAGTGCTTGGCCTCGACGGCGTCCATCCAGCGCCCGGTCATCAGGAACTCGACGGCGACGTGATAGGGGATACGGCGGCGCAGCTTGATGACACCGGCATCGGGCAGCACCGCGACATTGATCTCTGGCAGGGCGAAGCGGGCATGCTCCTCCATCACGATGATGTCCGTGCCCAGCACGATCTCGAAACCGCCGCCGCAGGCGATGCCATTCACGGCGGCGATGATCGGCTTGTGCAGATTGCGCGGATAGTTCAGGCCCCCGAAGCCGCCCACGCCCCAGTTGGCATCGGGCGCCTCACCGGCCGCGGCGGCCTTCAGGTCCCAGCCCGCGGAAAAGAACTTTTCCCCGGCGCCCGTCACGATCGCGATGCGCAATGAAGCATCGTCGCGGAATTCACAGAAGATGTCGTTCAGCCGGCGGCTGGCCACGGCATCGATGGCGTTGGCCTTGGGGCGATCGATGGTGATTTCCAGTACACCGGCGTCGCGCACGAGCCTGATCGGTTCTGACATGTCATTCGCTCCTGAGCCTGATCATTGCGTCCACGGCAACAGCGCCCTTGTTCACCGGCCGGACGATGACCGGATTGACGTCCATCTCAACCAGAGTTTCCAGTCGCGCGGTGGCAAAGCGGGCGACCGCGAGTATCAGTTCAACCAGGGCCGGCACATCGGCCGGCGGCCGTCCACGAAACCCCCGCAACAACGGCGCGATCTTCAGCTGCTGCAGAGCGCCCGCGATTGTAGCCGGCGTGAAGGGCGGCAGCAGGCTGATGGTGTCCTGCAGCAGTTCGGTGAGTACGCCGCCGGCGCCGAGCACCAGCGTCAGACCGAACTGGGAATCCACGACCATGCCGACCAGCACTTCCACGACCCCGTCGTCAATCATCTCCTCGACGAGCAGCATAGGAGACAACGCGCCCAGTCGCTGCGCTGCGGCCTCGGCTTCAGGGCCGGTACGTACATTCAGCACCACGCCGCCGGCGTCGGACTTATGCGCGAGCTCAGCGCTGACCGCCTTGATCGCCACCGGGAAGCCAAGGGTTGCGGCCGCCGCGCCCGTTGCGGCCGCGGACGCCGTGCGGGAAGCGGGTATGCGCACGCCCGCGCTGGCGAGCGCCGCCTTGCCTTCCGGCTCGCTCAAGGTGCGTGCCTGACTCTCTCCCGGGCCGGCGGGCCGTGCCAGCGCCACGGCCGATCCGCCACGCCAGCGTTCGCCCATGGCGCCTGCCATATTGAGAGCCTCGAGTGCTTCGCGCTGACCCTGGAGCGGCACCACACCCGCGCTCAGGCAACGGCGCCGCATCGCCTGTCCCAGAGTCTCCGGGAGCGATGCGATGAGGACCGCGCGCGCCGGCGTACCCGACGCTGCGGCGATGAACTGATCGATCGCCGCCTCGAAGGCGGCCATGCCCGCCGTGCCCTCCGGCGGGCTGTCGAGCACAAATCCGACCGCGTCGTAGCCCGCCTGCAGCACCGTGCTGAACAGGGCCCGCATCGCCGGCCAGTCAAACCAGACATAGGTGTGAAAATCGAAGGGGTTGGCGATCGTGACCCGATCGCCGACGATCTGGCGCAGCTTCGCACTGGTGTCCTCTGTGGGCTGAGGAAAGGACAGCCCAAGCGGCTGGGCGAGATCCGCCGTCATGGCCATGTCCCCGCCCGATGCGCCCATGATCAGCACCCGCCGGCCCGCGAGTGGACCGCCGCAGTGCAGGAGCTTCAGC
The DNA here is from genome assembly GCA_035261025.1 of Steroidobacteraceae bacterium. GTDB lineage: Bacteria > Pseudomonadota > Gammaproteobacteria > Steroidobacterales > Steroidobacteraceae > FEN-1191. The sequence goes on from DATFUG010000047.1 coordinate 6,167, forward strand.
GTTTCGCACAGGCCTCCCAGGGTCTCGCAGCGCGCGATGCCCGCCTGGCGGCAGAACGCGTCAAATACGGTATCGGCACCGGCGAGCGCGCCGGTATGACTGAGCGCAGTGCGCGCGGCCGCGGCGGTGCGCCCGCTCTTGATGAGCGCAATCGGCTTGCCGGCCGCGCGCGCGCGCTCGGCAGCGCGCAGCAGTCGCGGGGCGTCCTTGATGCCTTCAACGTAGACGCCAAAGGCGCTGACGCGCTCCTCGGGCACCAGCATCTCGATCAGGTCCTCGACCGCGAGCCGGGTCTGGTTTCCCACCGTAAAGAGGTATCCGATCGGCAGTGAGCGATTGTTGAACATCAGCGTCAGTGCGATCGTGCCACTCTGGCAGATGAGCGCGACGCCGCGTTCGGGCGGTTCGCCCACCACCTGGTCAGGCCAGAGGGCCACCCGGTCAAAGTAGTTCACGAAGCCGTAGCAGTTCGGGCCGAGGTAGGGGAGGTTGCCCGCGCTTTCCTGCAACTGCACCGTCAGGGCATCGCCCTCGCTGCTCCCGGTTTCGGAGAATCCGGACGCAAAGCACACGAAGCCGCCGGCCCCGCGCTCGCGCAGGGCCGCCGCCACGGCGACCGCCTCATGCTTTGGCGCTGCGATAAAGGCGGCGTCCGGGGCATCCGGCAACTCGGCGACGGATCGATAGTAGTGCTCGCCCGCCGTGCTGGCACGGCTCGGATGAATGCGCCAGATCTCGCCCTGGTAGCCGATCGTCCGGCAGCCCGCGGCCACCGCATCAGTCCAGGCGCCACCGATCAGCGCGACGCTGCGCGGCGCCAGCAGGCGGCGGATGCGCTTATCCATTCAGCGACCCCGCAATTCAAGCTTGCGCGAGCCCGGTCCGACGGCGGGCAATGCCGCCGTGACATCGCGCATCCGCCCGATGGCCGCGGCAACCTCTGCGGGGAACTCCGCTGCAGCCGGCGCCGGGCCCTGGCGTACATGGAGCAGCATGAACTCGGCGGTCGCGACCGGGTCGGCGGCGCGGGCGGTGTACATATCCAGGGCGGCTAGCACTCGCTTGGCGTCAGCTCCCAGGATCCGGACACGGATGTCCAGCGCATCGGATTGCTTTACCTCGTGCATGAAATGGATGTGCAGCTCGAGTGTATAAAGGGTGCAGTTCGTGCGCTGCCGGTAGCCGGCGTCCAGGCCCAGCACCTCCATGAGTGCATCGATGGCGCTGCTGAACACGACCGTGTAGTAGCCGTCGCGCAGGTGCCCGTTGTAGTCGATCCACTCCGGTGCCACCGGCGTGCTGTAGATGCGGGGTGCCGGCATGGGGTATCGGCCCAATCCCTCAGTGCAACTGCAGCCGCTCGCGCACCGCGGCCGGGCCCAGCGGTTTTGCCCCCATCGCCTCAATGATGGTGACCGCGCGTGCGACCAGCTGCGCGTTGCTCGCGTACACGCCGCGACTCAGGTACAGGTTGTCCTCGAGCCCGACGCGCACGTTCCCGCCCAGCAGTACGGACTGCGCGACCCACGGCATCTGCATGCGGCTGATCGCGAACGACGTCCAGATACTGCCCGCCGGCAGGAAATTGACCATCGCGAGCAGGTGCCCGACATCGGCGGGCACGCCCCAGGGAATGCCCGCGCACAACTGGATCAGCGTGGGTGCATCGATCAGGCCCTCCTTGACCAGCTGGTGGACAAACCACAGATTGCCGGTGTCGAAGACTTCCAGCTCCGGCTTCACGCCCAGTTCACGCAGGATCGCGGCGCCCTTGCGCAGGTAGTTCGGAGTCGACACATAGGCGCGGTTCGAATCGCCGAAGTTCAGGCTGCCGCAGTCGAGCGTGGCGATTTCCGGCCGGTACTTCCCCTCGTGGCACAGGTCGATGACATGGCGCATGCGGTCTTCCTGGCTCACGAAGTCCGTGCCCGGCGCCGGCGTGTCGCTCATCCCCTTGTCGCCCACGTAAATGTAGCCACCCATGCCGCAGGTCAGGTTGACGATTACGTCCACGCCGCTGGCGCGGATCTGCTTGACGACTTCCCGGTAATGCTCGGTGGCCATGCTGAAGGCGCCGGTGTCCGGATCGCGCACGTGAATGTGGACGATCGCCGCGCCCGCGCGCGCCGCTTCGACTGCCGAGGCGGCGATCTGCGCCGGGGTCACCGGGCAGTGCGGGCTCTTGGTGACCTTGGTGTCATCGCCGGTGACGGCGCAGGTGATGATGACTTCCGGATTCATGAGCGAATCTCCCGCTGGCAGGAAGCTATGATATTATCGTTCCCATAATAAATAAGCCACTCCAGCTCACAATTGACCCAGGCGACGCAGCAGGGGCGTCATAGTCAGGCCCTGGGCGAATATCGAGAAGGCCACCACCCCAAAAGTGACCGTGACGATGCTGTCCCGCTGCGGAAAATCCGGCGGCAAACCCAGTGCCAGCGCCAATGCCAGGGCGCCCCGCAGGCCTCCCCAGAACAGCACATGCTGATGCGCGGCCGCCACGCGAAGCGAACTGCGGTTGAATAGCGCGCATAGCGGGTAGATGGCCAGGGCCCGCCCGAGCGTTACCAGCGCAAGGGCCGCGAGCACGGCGAAGCCGATTCCCCCGAATTGCTGTTGCGCCTCGCGGGTGCCGATCAGCAGGAAAATGAGCGAGTTGGCCAGGAAGGCAACATATTCCCAGAAGGACTCGATCGCATCGCGGCTGGACTCGGCGATGTGACCTGGACTGCGGTAGTTTCCGGTCACCAGGCCGGCAGTCAGCGCCGCGAGCACCCCGGAGAGGTGGAAATGCTCGGCCACGAAGAACGAGCCGTAAGCCGACAGGGTGGTGAAGCTGATCTCCACTAAGCGGTCCGAGGTCCGTCCGGCCAGGAACATGAAGCCGAATCCCAGCGCCGCGCCGCACAGGGCGCCGCCGCCCATGCTCAGCAGTAGCGTGGCGATGACCTCGAGCAGGTCGCCGGCGCCACCCGCGGCCAGGCCCACCGCGGCGACGAACAGCACCGCGGCCGTCCCATCGTTCAGCAGGCTTTCCGCTTCCACCAGCAGGCGCAGGCGACCGCGAACGCCGGCCTCCCTGAAAGTCGCAATGACCGAGACGGGATCGGTGGCGGCGATCAGCACCCCGAATGCGGCCGCCGCGCCCCAGCCCCAATGAACCAGGAGGTGCATGCCGGCGGCGGTGAGTGCCGCCGCCAACAGTACACCGAGGCTCGCCAGCAATCCGACGACCGGCAGATCCTGGCGCAGCTCGCGCCAATGGATGTACAGGGCGGCCTCAAATACCAGGGGCGGCAGGAACAACGAGTAAATCAGGTCCTTCGTCAGCGTCAGATCCAGGCGCAGGGGCATGAAGGACAGCGCCATGCCGCCGAGCACCAGGCCCACCGTGTAGGGCATGCGCAGCCGGCGGGTCAAGATTGCAATCAGCGCGGCGACGAGGAGCAGGAGCCCGATTTGCGAAATCTGGGTCACCACCGGGCAGGGACCTCGGTCCGCGCGAGCCTACTTGCCGGCAAACCAGAAAGCCCGGCGCCAGGCGTGTGCCCGCAGATCCCGCTCCAGCGCGTTGTTCATCGGTGCCTGGGCGCTGACGCCGAGGTTCATCTCCGCCTGGCGTGTGTTGCGGATTCCCGAGATGACCGTCGAAACCGCTGCGGGCTTGAGTGCAAATTTCAGCGCGGCGGTTGCAAGATCCGGCTCCCGGTTGCCCACTGTCGCGCGAATGGCTTCGACGCGATCGATCGTGCGTTGCAGGCGATCGCCTGCAAAGTAGCGGCGGCGGAAGTCGCCCTCGCCGAATACGGTCTGCGGCGTCAGTTTTCCAGTGAGCGCGCCTTCGTCCAGGGCGACGCGCACGATGATGGCGACCTGGTATTCCGCCGCTGCCGGCAGCAACTCAGCCTGCGCTTCCTGTTCGAAGATGTTGTAGATCAATTGCACCGAATCGACCCAGCCGCCGCGTATCAGATCCAGCACGGAGTCCTGGTCATGTTCCGGCGTGCTGACGCCGATCGCCAGGATCTTGCCCTCCTGCCTGAACTGGCGCAGCGTCGCGAGCGCCGTGGGATTGCGGTTCCAGGCCCGGGTCCAGGTGTGCAGTTGCAGCAGGTCGATGCGCTCCGTGCCCAGTTCACGCAGGCTCCGTTCCAGCCGCTCCCGCAGATAGGCGGCGCTGTAGCGTTCCTCGATATCGTCGTAGGGACTCGGCGGCCAGTTGCCCGGGGCGGGCGGAATCTTCGTGGCCACATACACACGCTGATTGCCGCCCCGCTCCCTGAGGACCTGCGCGATGATCCGCTCGCTCCGTCCATCGCCGTAGCCCTGCGCCGTGTCGATAAAATTGCAGCCGAGGTCCAGGGCCCGGTGCAGCGCGGCGATGGAATCCTCGTCAGACTGGCCTCCCCAGCCGCCTCCAATGGCCCAGCCGCCGAAGCCGATCTCCGCGACCTCCCAGCCGAGACGTCCGAAGCTGCGGTATTTCATGTCTGAATTTCTCTTTGGCACCGGCTGCCCGGTGGTGCTGCATCAGTGCGGTGAATAGTAGGTCGTCAGCACGGCCGTCGTCGACAGGACGGCCACCAGCAGGGCGATCTCCATCAAAATCGAGCGGCGTAACGCGCTCACCGGCGAACCGGCCGCCAGCGCCGGCACCAGGCGCCAGCGATTGGCCGCCGCCAGCAGCATCAGCAACGCAAAGCCCACAATCTTGGCAATCAGCAGCTGACCATAGGGTTGCCGAAGCACCGCAAGACTCCCCGCCAGGATCCAGGCCATGCCCAGGCCCACCACCAGGATCAGCGGCACGAGCCACCCGGCGATGGCGGAGTAACGCGCCAGAATCTGCGCGGCCAGGGGTCGCGCCTCCTCGCGGATGACGAGCAGAAGCGGGACCAGCGATCCAAACCAGAACGCGACCACGAACAGATGCAAGGCCAGGAATGCGGCCAGCACCGGACGCAGCGCATGCGTGCTCGTATGCCCTGTCAGCAGGAATCCGCCAATGGCGATCAGACCCCAGAGCGTCGCCCAGCGCACCCCGCCACCCGCATGGCTCGGTAGTGACACCGCCAAGCCCAGGAGTCCGGCGGCCTGCACGAGCGCCGACATCCCGGATCCGGAGCTCCAGGCGAGGCGCTGCAGTTGGCTGTCCCAAAGGCCGGAAAAATCGCCCGCCATGCGCGGCGCCTCCAGCGCCGGATGAAGGAGGACCAGCAGCAGACCGGCAATCGCCGCGATGCGGCCGATGCGGTGCAGTCCGGGCCACGGCTGCGTCAGCTCCCGCCCAAAGAGCGCCAGAAAGAAGGCCAGTCCCACCGCCTGAAACAGTGCGGTGAATCCCAGCGCACGCAGTGTGACCGAAATGAAATCGACGGCCATGAGCCTTCCGGCCGACTGTTCAGGGAGCAGGGGACAAGCGGAATCGGATGGTGCCCGTGGAAAGGTGATTGTCATCCGCCGCGACGACGCGGTAAGTCAAACTGAACGATCCGGCACTGAGCTTGGGTGCGATGATGCTAAAGCTCTTGCTGGCCGCCGTGGGCAGCGGTGCAATTTTCTGCGCCCTGGACTCGCCCTCACGGCGCAGGCTCAGGGCGGTCAGGTGGGCCTCTTCCGAGAATTTCAGCTGAAAAAGAGTCGGCGGTACCGTGAGTACGCTGCCGTCCGCCGGCGTGGCCGCGGCCAGGTGCGCGTGGGCAAAAGCGGGGATTGGCAGCAGGGTCAGGCACAGGATCACCAGCGCGTGTCGTGACTTCATTGCACTCAAGGCCTCTTACGCGGCATCGGGCCGCGTCGTTCATTCTAGGCGATTGGACGCGCTTAAGTCCCCTGCGTACGAGCAGAGCTGAAAATGCACGGAAACGGCACTTGCCCGGCCGCTGCAGCGCCGCCGCGCCTCAGGTGGGGCAGATCTTCATCCCACTGAGGTAGTCGCGGACCTTGTCGCGAAACCCTTCACTGCTGGTCACGGTGGTACCACCGGCCACGACCAAGATGAAATCGCCGCGCGGCGTGCGGCTCACTTCGCGCACGTGGTTCATATTGACCAGGCACGAGCGGCTGAGACGCAGCATGGGCTGGAACTGGAGCGCAGCTTCCGCCTGCTGCAGCGTGCTGCGGGCCTGGTAGGACTCGCGCCCTGCCCGCAACACGACGTAGTTCCGGTCGGCCTCCACGACCTCAATACGGTCGGCATCGACTACATGCATGCGGCCGCCCGCCTCGGCCAGCAGCCGGGCCCGCGTGCCGGGGTGGATGGTCCGGATGTGTTGCTCGAGCTGGTTCAGGACTCCATTGAGCGCCGTGTGGCGGTCGCCGGCACTGTCCGTCCGGAGCCGCTGCCGGGCCCGCTCCAGGGTCCTGCCAAAGCGCTCCTCGTCAAAGGGCTTCAGCAGGTAATCCATGGCGCTGACTTCGAAGGCTTCCAGGGCGTAGTGGTGATAGGCGGTGACGAAAACGATCAGCGGCATCGTGGCCGGGTCGAGCGCCCGCGCCAGGGCGATGCCGTCCAGCGTATCCATCTGGATATCGAGAAACAGCAGGTCCGGTGTGCACTCGCGGATCTGCTCCAGGGCCGCCAGACCATCGGCGAGTTCACCGACCAGTTCCAGATCGGCCTGCGCTGCGCAATACTCGCGCAGCACGCGGCGGCCGGCCAGCTCGTCATCGACGATCATGACCTTCAATGCGCAGCTCCCGATGGGCGCGTGCGCAGCACCGGCATGCGGATCTCGGCCGTCCAGACGCCGCTGCCGTCGAACTCCGACCGGAACTGCGCCGCGCCGGGGAAGTGCACCGCCAGCCGCTCGCGCACGTTCGTGAGGCCGATGCCCGTAGTGGCGACGGAGGAGGACGGGGCCATGTCATTGCGCACGCGCAGGACCAGGGTATCCTCGTCGATTAGAGTTTCAACCCTGATGCCGACGTGGCCGTCATGCCGGGCGAGGCCATGCACCACGGCATTTTCGGCCAACGGCTGCAGGATCAGGCTCGGGACCCAGACATCCGGAAGCTGCTCGTCGGCGGGCAGTTCCACCGTCAGCCGGTCGATGAAGCGCTGCTGCTGCAGCTGCAGATACAGGCGTACAAACTGGAGTTCTTCACGCAGGCGCGAGAAGTCCTGTTCGCCCGCTGCCAGGAGCCGTCGCAACAGGTCCGCCAGTTGCACGATCATCGTCTGCGCCATGCGCGGGTCCCAGGCTACCTGACCGCGGATGACGTGCAGCAGGTTGAACAGCGTGTGCGGCGAGAGCTGCATGCGCAACGCGGCGAGGCGCGCCGCGGTCCAGGCCTTCTCGATCGCCGCAACGCGCAGCTCGGAGTCCCGAAAACGCTGGTAGACCATGAAGGCGGTGACCAGCGCCAGTCCGAAGCCGTACTGCAGCAGGAAGTTCGTTGCGCTGGCGGACCAGAGTGCGAGACCGGTCGTGGTCAGCCAGCCCATCGCGCCGTGCGGCTCCGAATGGAGCATTTCGTGCGCCGGGAGGAACAGGTAATTGCCCAGCTCCAGCGCAGGCCGCGCCAGCAGTCCAAACGCCGCGGCGAGCGGCAGCTGCACGAGGAGTTTGCGCCACACCGGACGCCAGCCGGCCCGGAGCGAACCCCAGTAGCACAGTAGCAACACCGGGAACAACAGCACGTGCTGTGTAATGCGGACTGACGCCGGCGCGAACAGCTCCATGCCGGCCACAGCGCCAAGGCCTGTGTTCATGCTCTTGGCGTACAGGACGTTCGACAGCGTCACGTACAGCCAATAGCCGCAGACGATGGCAAACAGGGGTAGGCGCGCCGTGCGCACCGACGTCTGAACTGAGTCCGCCATGCCGGAGGATTCGGCCGGCTCATTGGGCACGACCGGACGGATACCCGCCCAGGCTTGGGCATTCATCGACCACACTCCCCACTTCGGCCAGTGATGATCTTACGCTTCATCCGGGCCCGTGAACGCGCGCCGCAGCGGGGAAATGGGTTGATTAGGACGAGTACAGCGTTTTCAGGGACGAACTCGCGCCGGCCGCGTCGGCGTACGCTGCGCGGCACCGGTTTACTCGCAGCGCTGGAGTGTCGATCCGACGCTGCTGGTACAGACACGGTGGCTGGGGGGACGAGTACGAGGCGTGGCCGCAGACGGCGCCACCCAATGAGAGTTTCATATGTGCAACGTCGAGGGCGACGAGATCAGCATCAATTGCGCAGCAAACGGAAGGAGAGATCGAAATGAACACCACCAGGACGCTCATCGCTGTGGCCGCAGGCCTTGCGCTGAACATCGCCGGCATCGGTACGGGCTTCGCATCCACGAGCGATGACGGCGCGGAGCTGCGTGTCGTGGTTCGCTTTGCAAATTCTGAACTGGCGAGCGGCGAGGGCGTCTGGCGCGTCAAGCAACGCATACTCTCAGCGGTCGACCAGGTCTGCCCCACCGTCGAAAGTCGCGATCCGGAGCGGAGGGCACAGGCCGAAGCGTGCCGGGCGCAGGCGCTTGCCGGGGCGGTGGCGCAGGTCAAGAGTCCGGAGCTCGCGGCGGTACTCGCGGTCGGCAGGCACCAGGGTTGATTCGCAGATCACTTCAAACCTCGATGGGCTCGGGTGCCGCATGATGCGCGGCACCCGACTCGACGCGATTCGCGGTGGTGACTCGGATTTCAGGAGGCTAGTGATGCCAAATGGCCGTCACCGGCCCCGAACCCGTCGGTGGACATTCAATTGTGGGTGGCACCTGGCGGACATTCCCGGAAGCGACCAGGGCGCTCCGACTGCTCCTGGCGACCGGCTTGCACCAAGAGTCACGTCGCACGTAGAGCCTCGGTCACCGGTACTCGCGCCGCGCGAAGTGCCGGAAGAAGGCCGCCAATCACACCCATCACCAGCGCCCACACGACGCCGATTATGGCCAGATTGGGTGTTACCGCGAGCTGAAAGCTGAAACCGAAAGGACTTGCCGACAGCCCATTGAATAGAGCCCACCCAAGAGCGCAGCCCAGCAACGCGCCCGGGATCGCCAGCACTACGGACTCACACAGGATCGATACAACGATGGCGCCGGGACGAAAGCCGATAGCCTTTAAGGTAGCAAGCTCTCGACGGCGCGAATCGACCATGGCATACAGGGAATTGACTGCCCCGAGCGTCGCACCGATAGCCATGATCGAGCCGACGAAGTAGCTTACAAAATTCAATAACGCGTTCAATTGCTTGAACCACAACTCCACGGCCTCCCGTTCATGCATGACTTCCACGTGGAGTGTCGGATCGGCGAGTGCCGCCGCACGCAGCGCCTCGAAGTCCGATGGTGACGATAACATCAGCGTCGCCCGGTCATAGCTCGTTCGCCCGATTGCTGAGTTTAAAGTGTCGACATCGGTGTATGCGACACATTGCTGCGCGGCGCCGATATCGAAGTGACCCACGATGGTCCAATCGTTGCCGCGAATGGGGCGTCGCGCGCCGATCTCGAAGCCCGTGAACTGGCGCACGCACGGATTGCTGACGATGAACTCGTAGAGCCCGCGTTGGAACATTCGCCCGTCAGTCAAACGCAACTCGGGAAGCAGCTGCTCCACAGTCGAGGAGACCCCAACAAGCGGGAAATTGATGCGCGTGCCAGTGACGCGCCGCCGGCTCTCGAGCTGGACCGTGGATTCCAGCGTGACTATGGATTCACCGTCAACGCCCTTGCGGATGCCTGGGAGGTTACGGATGGTCACCGCCGCGTCGAGGGGCATGTCTCTCTGCGCACCCACGCCGGTGATGACAACTCGGTCAGGGCGCACGTTGGCCATCGCTTGGCGCTGCGCGCCCGATCCCATTGCGAGCAGGGATACGAGGGTACCGACGGCGCAGGTCACTCCGATAACGACGGTCAGGACGGGTCCGAGCCGCTGCGTGATGCCCGACAGGTTCAGTCGCACTAGCGCCATGAGCTGCTTAAAAAATTGCATAATCCAGCGCTACCGGTTCGCGAGCGCCGCAGCGATTTGTATGCGGGCGGCGCCCATGGCCGGGACAGCTGCACTGACGAGACCCACCAACGCGGCGAGCGCAATACCCACGCCCACTACGATGGGGGGCATAGACAACCCCGGGATGAACTTTGACGCAAGTGGAAAGGCCACCATCGCAAGCACGAGTCCGAACAATGCCGCCGTCGCACACACCGCCGTGGCCTCGGTCAGTATCAACAGAAACACAGCGCGATCGGTGAAGCCCAGCGTCTTCAGCACGGCTAGTTCCGGGGTTCTTTCGCGCAGCGATTGCATCATCATCGACGCGGTTGCGAACAGCAGCGCAACAAGCACGGCTGCGACGATGGCGCGGATCAGAAAGTTCAGGTCGCCAATCGATTGCATGTTCAACTGCGCCAGTTCCCGCAGTGATTGAGTTCGTGTTTCGTTGGCAGAATTCGCGAAGCGTCGGTCGATCTCATCCGCCACCGCGAAAGCCATCCTCGGGTCCTGGACGGCGACGTTGAGGTGGTTGACAGTGCCCTTGTGGGTGAGCCTCGCCTCATCGAAGTACGGATATTGAATCAAGATTTTCTCGGTGCCACCACCAATGTCGCTATCGTGGAAAAGACCGACCAGGTGGAACGTCCAGACCGTCGAACCGTCGCTGTTCGCGATCGTGGACTCAAGGGGTATGCGGTCGCCGACCTTCCAACCGTATTTTGTGGCAATCTCCTCTGTGGCCAGCGCGGCCGTGCGCGAAGTCTGGAAGGCGGCAAGATACGCAGGAGGAATTTCGAAGGTAAACGCCGAGGTCCAGTCCTTGTCGGGAGTGATCGCAACCATGAGAACCCACTGGGTCGGCCTCTGGTAGGTGCCGCCAAATAGGTCCACAGGGATCGCGACCCGGACTCCGGGCACTGTCTTAATCTGATTGAGCGTCGCGAGCGGTAGAGGTTCGCCCCTGCTCAAGCGGCTGAACACCAGCAGAAGGTCGGCCCGGGTGTCGCTGATGGCATGATCAACGCCAGTCTTCAGACCCTGCAATACACCAAAGAGCGTGAACGCGACCGCAACCTGGAGGAATATCAGCACGGTCCGTCCCGGCTTGCGCCAGATACCGAACCAGACCAGTGGTAAGTATTTCACGCGGCCGCCGATGCCGAGCCGTCGACGAGTTGCCCCTTGTCGATATGCAGCTGTCGCGATGCGACTTCGGCGGCCTTGGGATCGGCGATGATGGCCCGCGCGATCGCAACCCGTTGCTGCTGGCCGCCTGATAACTCCCCGGGCTGGTGCTTGCCGCGATCCAGAAGTCCGACCAGTTCCAGCGCCGCCGCCACCTTCACCATGCGCTCACGGCTCGATAGCAGCGTCAATAACAGTGTCAGTTCGACGTTCCGCTCCGCCGAAATTGTCGGCATTAGATTGTAAAGCTGAAACACGAATCCGATATGGCGCGCACGCCAATGCGCCAGGTCCGCGCCAGACATCTGGTCGAGCCGCTCGCCGGCGACCGTCAGCTGCCCCGTACTTGGCCGGTCCAGCCCGCCGATCAGATTCAACAGCGTGGTCTTACCAGACCCTGATGGCCCCATGATGGCTATGAATTCCTTCGCGGCAATCTCCAAGTTGAAGTGATCCAGGACAGCCAGCTCTTCCTGGCCGCGCCGCTAGCGCTTCGAAACGTCCTTGAACGAGAGTATGGATGCCATGAATTCCCTCCATGAATCTCTTGAATGACGCGAATTCTGGCCCCATCGGACAGCTTCTTCAATTCCCCGGTTGAGTTTACACAGCAACCACTATCCACCAACATCCTGGAGCTGGCCGTTTCCTAAGTCACCGGCGCACCGCAAAGAGGCCAGTTGGTCAGGTGTGGATGGATCGAAATGATCCCTGATG
>DATFUG010000048.1:0-5703 GCA_035261025.1 Steroidobacteraceae bacterium
CGCGAGGTTCACGTCGTCCGAGCGCGCAAACATCGGCGATTGCCCGCCGGCCTTGTGGCAGTTGCCGCAACGGCTGCTGCTGTTGATGTTCTGCCACAGGTTGATCCGGAAGGCCTGCACGTCGGCCGTGGCCGGTGCCGGCCCGGAGTAGCTGGCAGAGGTGACCGTCTGCGGGCTGGGATTGGACGTGGTCGCTGCGCCACCCGAGCAGGCGTTCAGCGCCAGGACCAGGCAGACCAGCAGCAGCTGCGAAATCCAGGATTGAGACTTCACGTTGCGCTCCTAGCTGCCCATGCAGTAAACGGCGGCGTCGGCAAACACCTGTTTCATCTTGTAGCCCGTCGATTTGAATTTCGTCTTGATCGTGTCGACGGCCTGGTGATCGGCGGCGTCCCCTGGGTCACGCAGGCATACCGCCCTGAAGACCTTTTCCACCTGGCACTGCGCGAAGCCGTCGCTGTGTGCCAGTTCCTGCCCCATGCTCTTGGCGCCGCTCCCGCTGCCGGTGAGCGCCGCGTCGAAGCCGAGCGCCTGGTTGGAGCCCGCTCGCCAGTAGTTGTCCCAGTGATCGTCGGTGGTGACGTAGCCGTACTTGAAATTGTCGGTATTGATCGCGTACTTCGGCTGCACTGCGCCCGCCGTGTACAGCAGCCGCCCGGAAGCGGCGTCAAAGTTGTAGTAGGCGAAGGCCTGCGCCATCGGATCCATGCCGGCGTGGCAGGTGATGCAGCTATTGAGGAACACGCGGCTGTCACCGCCGGGGGAGCGGCTCACGTCCTGGCGGATGCGATCCGGCGGGAGCGAGGAGTCCTGCACCTGCTCCATGTCGCGGCACAGGTGATTAATGAGCGTGAAGCGGAACATCGCCCGGTTGGTGCCATTGATGAAGAAGGCCGCCGACGCCGCGCGCGTGGTCATGATGCCTGCAGTCGCCGCCACCGGGAGTCCGAGCAGGCCGGACTGCGTCGACGGCTGCAACGCGGCCTGCAGATCGACGTTGTTGTCCTCGAGATACTGGTAATGATTGTTGTCGCTCGACGAATAGGCCGGCGCGCCCACGCCGTTGCCGACATAGAGCAGGTTCGCAGACAGCAACGTGCTGAAATCGACGTCGTCGCGCACCATGCCGATGACGGTGGCGGTATAGTCATTGAGCGGCACGAACACCGTACGGTCGCGATTGGTCCAGGGCGCGACAAAATTCTTCAACGTCACGTTGTAGAAGTTCTTGTTCGCCATCGCCAGCTGTGCGGCGGCGTCGGTGTTGCCCCCCTGGATGTCGGCGGCCATCTGGGTCAGCACCGCATCGGTCGGCGGTACACCAGCGAGGCGATCGTGCAGACGGCGTGCCTGTTCGCGTGGGCCCGCCAGCGCCGGCGACCAGCCCTGCATTGCCATCAGCACCACGCCGGCCAGCGCCAAGGCGCGGCGTGCCGGGTATCCAAGCCTGTCGCGTTTCATCCGTTGAGCTCCCATGTGCCCGAGCGCAGCACTTCGAGGCAAATATACGAGGCGCCGAGGGCCCCCGGAATGTCTCAACCCACAGACGTCGCAACTCACAGACATCGCATCCGATTGCCTCTACCGGCTATGCTGCGCCCACCAGATCTGCGACCGGGTTCACAGCAGCGGCGTGCGCGAATGCTTACCTGTGCAGGCTTGACTTATCTTGCGGCGCCGCATGCTTGCCACAGGCAAGAGCTTCTTGGCGACGGTCGCCGGATGTGAGGCAGTTGGCAGAACGCGAGCGCGGACTCGCTTACGGGAGCGATTGGGCATGAACCGTGAATCCCCTGCGTTGTGCGGCCTGCTTGCTGCGGTGCTCCTGGCCGCGTGCAGCAGCGGCGGCTCGGTCGACATCGGGCACGGACAGAGCGCGGGCGCGACCACCGACTTCGGCATCGCCTATGTCAAACGCACGCTGCCCGCCGACGCCACGGCCCTCGATGCGCTGCGCGCACTGGACGACCTGCGCCGGCAACGGCATTTCTGGACCAAGGCGGACGTTTACATCCGCGACAAAGCGACGCCCAACGGCGTCGAGCGCAACATCACCGGCCGCATCACCGGCACCGACTTCTACGACATCAAGGACCTTGACGTATCCGCCGACGGCAACCGCCTGATTTTCGCGATGCGCGGTCCGCTCAACCCGATGCAGAAAGACTTCGCACCCCCGACCTGGCGCATCTGGGAATACGACATCGCCGCGGACAACCTGCACAGCCTCACCGACGATGTGACGGCCGATGGCGGGCAGGACGTCTCGCCCCACTATCTGCCGAGTGACAGTGCCCACCCGAACGGCCGCATACTGATTACGTCCACACGTCAGCGCTATTCCAAGCAGGTGCTGCTGCAGGATGAGCGCAAGGCGGGTTTCGAGGCGCAGACCGAAGACGGCGGCGAATCAGCCTTCACGCTCAATGTCCTCGACCCGACGCTCACCGGCCCGAGCGCCTTCCAGCAGATCTCCTTCAACCAGGACCACGACCTGACTCCGAGCGTGATGATGGGCGGGCGCGTGATGTACAGCCGCTGGGACAACGCGCCGGGCGGCACCGACGGCATGCACCTGTACACGATGAATCCGGACGGCAGCGACATGCAGCTGCTGTACGGCGCGCACAGCCACCTGGTGGGAAGCCCCGACCCGACCACCGGCGCACCGACCGAGGTGCAGTTCGTGAAGGCGCGGCAGATGGAGGATGGTCGCGTGATGGCGCTCATCCGGCCGGCCGACCCCGGCACCGAGTTCGGCGGCAATCTCGTGATCCTCGACGTCGTGAATTCGGTCGAATGCACCCAGCGCACGCTCGCGGCCGGCGGGGGTAGCGGAATGGGCCCCTGCCCGGCGATGAGCAATGTGACCCCGAACGACGTGCGTACCGTGCCCGGTCCTTCGCCCGGCGGTCGGTTCAATTCCACCTTTCCGCTGTTCGATCACACCAATCGCGTCCTCGTGAGCTGGACGCAGTGCCGCCTGCTGGACACGACCGGCACGATCGTGCCCTGCTCGAGTGCCAATCTCGCCATCATGCCGGCGCTGCAACTGGCGGCGCCCTTGTACAGCATCTGGCTGTTCGATCCCGCCAACGGCACGCTCAAGCCGGTCGTTACGCCCGTGGAAAACGACATGCTCACGGACGTCGTAGCGCTGCAGGCCCGCCCGCCGCCGGCCTATATCCCAGCGGTCAGCACCGCCAGCACTCTCGCCGGGGACAGCGCCGGCATCATCGATGTCCGCAGCGTCTACGACTGGGCGGATGCCACCTGGAGCGGGATCGGCGCCGGCGGCACGGCGAATTTCATTGGCGCGATGTCCACGACGCCGGCTGATTTGCGGCCTGCCCGGTTCCTGCGCATCGAGAAGGCGGTATCGCTGGGCGACAAGGACCTGATGGACGGCTTCCCGGATTTCGATCGCAACATCTCGCTCGGTAACTCGGTGGGCTATATGCGCGAGATCCTGGGTTACGTGCCGATCGAGGCGGACGGTTCGGTACGCGTCAAGGTGCCGGCCAACGTGGCCTTCCAGATCTCGGTGCTCGATGCCGGCGCCCGCCGCATCCCGAGCTTTCCGCAGCATCGCGCCTGGCTGCAGCTGCGCCCCGGCGAGGTCGTGACCTGCAACGGCTGCCACAACGCGAGCGGCCCCGCCAGCACCTCCTCGCACGGCCGCGCCGGGCTGTTCGCCTCAGCCAACGCCGGTGACGCCACGGGCATGACGCAGGCCCAGCTGCTTTACGGCACCAGCACCAGTTGTGGCGTCACGGCCTGCAATGCCGCGGTGCCCAGCGTCAACGTCAAGTACACGGGCACCGGCGCCGCGGGCGATACCAGTATCGACCTGAGCTACATTCCGGGCCTGAGCACCCCGCTGCCGACTTCCGTGAGCTGCACGAATCTGTGGGTGGCCGCCTGCCGCATCACCATCAACTACGCCGCGAGCGGCACTGGCGCCGCGACTACCTCGCCGGCAATGATTGATCCGCTGTGGACGGTCGATCGCGCCGCCAACACCTGTATCAACTGTCACACCGCCACTGCTACCCAGGTCGTGAGCTGCACGCCCGTCGGCACGATGACACCCATGAACGTCACGCTCGGCGTACCGGCCGCGGGCGGCCTCGAGCTTGACGCCGATCCGGCGCAGAGCCCGGCCGCACAGTTGCGCGCCTATGTGCAACTCGTCGCCACCCATACGACTTCCAGCTTCAGTCTCGATGCCGCCTGTGCTCCGGTGCGCACCGACACCCAGGTCTCCGGCTCCATGGCGAGCGGTTCCGCAGCAGGCTCGCGCTTCTTTGCGGTACTCTCTGGCGCCACGGTGGGTACCGTGAATCACAGCGGGTTCATGACTCCCGCAGAACTGCGACTGCTGTCAGAATGGGTGGATATTGGAGCCCAGTACTACAACAACCCGTTTGCCGCACCGCTCAACTAGGCGGCTGCGCCCGCTGGCGCTGCTGCTGTTCGCCCTGCCCCTCACCTGCCAGGCTGCGCAGCGCGAGCTGCTACAGCTGTTCGTGACCACGCCCTTCCTGGAGCTGCACACCGGCCCCGGCCGCGGGTATCCCGTGACCCAGGTGGTCGCGCGCGGCGAATCGGTGGACGTGCTGTTCCGGCGCACCGAGTGGTTCAAGGTGCGCAGCGAACGCGGCGTGGAGGGCTGGGCCGCCGAAGCCGACCTGCTGCTGACCACGCTGGCCGATGGCTCGCCGTTCAAGTTCGACCGCGGCGATCGTGAAGGCTTCCGCTCGCACCGCTGGGAAGGTGGCGTGCTGACCGGCGACTACGCGGGCGCGACGCTGGTGGAAGGGTTCATGGCGCGCTCGCTGACGGACAGTCTGAAGCTCGAGCTGCAGCTGGGCCAGTTCCTGGGCAACCTGTCGAACGGCTACGTTGCCGATCTGGGATTGAACCACGTGCTCATGCCACAGCGGCGCTTCTCCCCTTTCTTGACCCTGGGCACCGGAGTGGAACGCACCGAGCCCAAGGCAACCCTGGTCGTGCCACGCGACCAGAACTACCAGACCGCTTACGCAGGCGTCGGCGGGCGTTACTATCTGACGCGGCGCTTTTTCCTGCGCGCTGAATACCGTCATCACACGGTATTTACCAAGGGCGATGTCAACGAGGTGAAACAGGAATGGAAAGTCGGATTCGCGTTCTTCTACTGACGCTGGCCGTCACGCTGTGCGGTGGCTGCGCCCACCTGCATTGGCCGTTTCACCGGCATGCCAAGGCGCCCCCGACCCAGGCCCAGCAGGAGGCCACCGCAGATGCGGCGGCGGCGGCGGCCGAGGCGGCTCCGCCCCCCACGGTCATTGAGCCGCAGGTGGAGCGGCGCAAGGTCAAGGTGCCGAAAATCAGGAGCAAGAATGTCGAGCTCGGCGCCAGCTTTGGTGAAATCTCCATCGAGAGCTATACCGCTGCGCCGCTGACCGGGCTGCGCTTTGATTACCATGTGACAGAAGACTTCTTCTTCGAGGCCAGCGCCGGGCGCGCCATGGCCGGCAAGACCAGTTTTGAGACCCTGGGCGGAAATGTCCAGCTACTCACCGTGGATGAGAGGCGCTTCACGTATTACAACCTCTCGCTAGGCTACAACTTCCTGCCTGGCGAGGTGTTCCTCGGTCGCAATCTCGCCATGACGAGCGGGTTTTACCTGGTGGGCGGCATCGGCAGCGTCAAGTTCGA
>DATFUG010000049.1:0-10617 GCA_035261025.1 Steroidobacteraceae bacterium
CACCGCCGCCGATAACCACCACGCGGGCGGGCGGAATGCCGGCCACGCCGCCGAGCAGCACGCCGCGCCCGCCCTGCGCCTTCTGCAGGTAGTAGGCCCCGACCTGCACCGACATGCGGCCCGCGACCTCGCTCATCGGCATCAGCAGCGGCAGCGAGCCATCGGGCGCCGTGACCGTTTCATAGGCGATGGCGACCGCGCCGGATTTCATCAACGCCTCGGCCTGCGCGCGATCCGCGGCCAGGTGCAGGTACGTGAACAGCACCTGTCCGGGCCGCAGCAGGGCGCATTCGGCGGCCTGCGGTTCCTTGACCTTGACGATCATTTCGCTCGCGTCAAACACCGCGCGGGCGTCGGGCAGGATCTGCGCGCCGGCGGCGCGGAAGTCCTCATCGCTGCAACCCACGCCGTTCCCGGCGCCGCTTTGCACGGCGAGCTGGTGGCCATCACTGACGAGCTCGCGCACCGCGGCCGGCATCAGTCCGACGCGGTATTCATGCACCTTGATTTCCGAAGGAACGCCGATGCGCATGGTCGTTGATCCTCGTGGCAGGGGCCCTCTTGGGGGCGTTATGGGCGCCATTGTGCCGCCATCGCCTTCGCAGTGGGTTGCAAAACGGGTCCAGAAACGGTAGATATGTGGTGGAAAATGCGAATATAGGGTAATTAGTTAGCAGATTATGCAGATCGATCGCACCGACCGGCGCATCCTCGGCGAGCTGCAGAGCGATGGGGCCATCGCCAACGCGGCGCTCGCCGCGCGCGTGGGCCTGTCCGAATCCGCCTGCCTGCGGCGTGTCAAGCTGCTGGAGCAATCCGGCGTCATCGAACGCTACACCGCGATCCTCAATCCGGTGCTGGTCGGCATCAGCGTGAGCTTCCTGGTGCGCATCACCCTCAAGGGGCAGACCGACCGGGATCTGGGCGCTTTCGAGCAGGCGGTGTGTCGCGTGCCCGAAGTGGCGGAGTGCTACCTCACGACCGGCGAGTCCGACTACATGCTGCGCGTGGTGGCGCGCAGTGCCGCCGACTTCGAGCGCCTGCACAGCAAGGTGCTCACCAAGCTACCGGGCGTCGCGCGCGTGGATTCGAGTTTCGTGCTGCGGCCGGTGGTCAAGCAGGCGGGTCTGCCTCTGGACTAGGATCCGCGGCCCGATCAGGGTCCGCGGCCGACTCATCGAGCGGTTCGCCGGGAATGGCGTGCGCTTCGCTCATCCAGGCGCCAAAGTCCACCAGCTTGCAGCGCTCGCTGCAGAAGGGGCGCCACGGATACTGCTCGTTCCACTCGATCTCACGCTTGCAGGTCGGGCAGAGGATGGGCTGGGCGCGGTTCACGGGCAGCAGGTGAGTGTGAAGGGCACATCGGCGCCGCTCGGCCGGGGACGGGTATCGATATCCGTCCACTCCAGGAAACGCATCGAGCAGCGGTAGTGGCTGCCGCTGATCTCCGGGTACAGCGGGACGCCCGCCGGTACCGTGATGCGCAGCAGCTGGTACGGGCTGTCGCGATCGAAGGCGATGTTGAACAGGCCGCCGCGGGCCACTTCTTCGCGCGAGCGGCCGTTCTGGCGCGTGAGCCACAGCAGTTCGGCGATCGCGTCACACAGCGGCCGCAACAGTCCCTGCCAGCGCACGAACGCGGCCATGCGCGTGGCGTCGGGCAGGCTGAGCCAGTAGTAGTAGTCCGGCAGGTCGAACTCGCAGGTTCCGCCCGGTATCGCGCTGCGGTGCTTGATCGCCGCCAGGAACTCCGACTCGCGCAGCGGCGCCAGCCAGGCGGCGCCCGCCGCGGCCAGATCCGTGCGTAGGCGGATCAGGTTGCTCATCAGGGCGCGCAGCCGCGCCGCATCGATGCCCGGGTGATTCTGGTATTCGGTGAGCTTGGCGGCATGGCGCTCGAGCTCCTTGAGCACCTCGCTCCGCACGTCCCCGCGCGTGGCGATGGCGAGCATGTCGAGCAGGCTCCCCATCGCTGCACGGCTCCCCCAGCTGCTCGCCTTGTCGTTCTGGTAGAGCGCCTGGCTGTAGAGGAAATCCAGTCGCAGAAAAGTCCGCAGCCTCTCGTTCAGGGGCTGCTCGTACACGATCGCTTCTGCGCCGCTGGTGGAGGTGCCGTCCTGCTGCCCTGAGCTCATCCGGGTATTGTGCTTGAGCGCGACTGTGCGCGTAAACCGCGCTCGCCCGCAGCGGGGGTGGCGGGCGCAAATCGGCCTGCCTGCAAGCGCCCGTCGATGAATCGCTGCAGATTCCTGGCGTACCGCCCGACGAGCAAGCGCCGCGTTGCTCTGCCCTCTCAAGCCGTCTGCATAAACGCCGGCACGGGTCGGGCGGCTGCCTGCAGCCAGGTTGCCATGGCTTTGACGACAGGGCGGACCGCGGGCCGACGCGTCATGCGATTGCGCCACTCGAGCAGCGTTGGTGTGTCCGCTGTGAGGGGCGCGCCCTGACGCTCACCAAATAGCGCCGCCATGTAGAAGGCGATATCGGCGAATGAATAGTCGCCCGCGAGCCACGGTCCGGCCCCCAACTGCTCCTCCATCGCGGCGTAGTACGCGGTGGCCGCCGCGATGCTCGTTCTCGCAACGGCGTCGCCCGAATTGTGCTGCAGGTTCATGAGGCGAATGATGTGCGGGAAATAAACTTCATCAGACTCGTGCTCCAACCGACGCGCGTGCGCCCGATCCTTGATGTCGCGCGGCCACAGCGCCGGCATCGGTTGCAGGTCCTCCAGGTACTCGAAAATCTGTGTTGAATCGAAAAGCTCGAGATCGCCGTGCACCAGCACCGGTACCTGCCCCTTGGGATTGACGCGCAACACCTCAGCGTGCTTCGGGCTATAGCCCAGCCGTGAGTCGTACGCCACCATGACCAGGTCGAAATCCAGGCCTTTCTCCAGCGCGGCGATTTGCACCTTGGCGCCGAACATGCTGAGAGGACCGGAGTAGAGCGTGATTCCTGTGGGCTGCGCGCGCATGTCTTCAAGCCTCAGGGTGCGGCGACGGCACCGGACTCGCCTGCGCGTGGCTGAGCGAGCTCCAGGTAGCGTCGATGGAGCGAGTGCACCTGCGGGCGCAGCTCATCGATGCCACCGGAGTTGTCGATGACCTCGGCAGCGAGCGCCCGCCGCGCAGCGCGCGTCACCTGCGAGGCCAGCGCGGCCTCGACGAGCGCGGGGCTCATGCCGTCGCGTTGCGCCAGCCGCGCTCGCTGCGTCGCCTCGTCGCAATCCACCAGCAGCACCCGCTCGTATTCGCTCGCCGCGCCGGTCTCGGCGAGCAGCGGGATGACGACGATCTGGTAGGGACCGCGCGCGCGCGCGGACTGTCCGGCGGCGCGGGCACTGATGGCCGGATGCAGCAGGGCCTCGAGGGCGCGGCGCGCGCCGCTGTCGCGAAACACGAGCTCACGCAGCGCGCGGCGGTCCAGCTCGCCGTCGGCACGGCGCAGGGCGCTGCCGAAGCGTGCGAAAACCTGCTCGAGCAGCGCCGTGCCGGGCGCGACGACCTCGCGGGCGATCAGGTCCAGATCGATCACTGGAACGCCCAGCTCGGCGAACAGCGCGGCAACGGTGCTCTTGCCGCTGGCGATGCCACCGGTGAGTGCCACGCGCCAGGGACGGTCGGAATCCATGGCCGGATTTAGACGTTATCGGGCGGCGATCGTCAAACGCGGCCGTACAGTTGGAGGTAGGCGCTCACCCATTCCGGTCCCCACATCATCGCCAGCCAGCCCGCCGCGGCCAGGAAGGGTCCGAAGGGAAGGGGCGTGCCGCGTCCGCGCCGGCCGCTCAGGATCAGGGCGATGCCGACGAGGGCTCCCACGCTGGCCGAGCCGAGCACGATCGGCAGCAGCATGCGTCCGCCGAGCCAGGCGCCGAGCGCGGCGAGCAGCTTGAAATCCCCATACCCCATGCCTTCCTTGCCGGTGCAGAGGCGAAACAGCTGGTACACCAGCCAGAGGCTGACGTAGCCGGCGGCGGCACCGACGATGGATTCCACCGGGCTCACCGGCAGGCTCGCCGTGCTCGCGGGCGTCCACAACAGGGAGGCGACCAGTCCGCCCCACAGCAGCGGCAGTGTCAGGCAATCCGGCAGCAGCTGGTGGTCAAGATCGATCCCGGCCAATGCGATCAGAAACCAGCTCACGACGGCGGCTGCGACGGCCGGCCAGCCCACCCCGAATTTCCACGCCACGGCCGCGGTGAGCACTCCGCACAGCAGCTCCACTATCGGGTAGCGCAGGCTGATGCGGACCCCGCAGCGGGAGCACCGGCCGCGCAGGGCGAGGTAGCTGATGAGCGGGATGTTCTGCCAGGCGCGGATCGGTGCCTGACAGGCCGGGCAGGCCGAGCGCGGCGTTACCAGGTTGTAGGGGGCCGCGGCCGGGCCGGCATTCGCGGCCGGTGCCGGCGTGTCGGGGGCGAATTCAGCGTACTGCTCGCGCCAGTGGCGCTCGAGCATCTTCGGCAGGCGATGGATGACGACGTTGAGGAAGCTGCCAACGAGGAGCCCGAGCACGGTGGCCAGTGCGACCCAGGCCGCGAGCGAGAGCTCCGGCAGGACCAGCACAGCTAGACGACGGCGCCGAGCTTGAAGATCGGCAGGTACATCGCGATCACGAGGCCGCCGACGAGCACGCCGAGGATGGCCATGATCAGCGGTTCGAGCAGGCTCGACATGCTGTCGACCGCGTTATCCACGTCTTCCTCGTAGAAACTCGCCACTTTGCCCGACATGGTATCGAGCGATCCGGACTCTTCGCCGACCGCGATCATCTGCACCACCATGTTGGGGAACAGGCCGGTATTTTCCATCGCGCGCTGCAGCCGTTGTCCGGTCGCGACTTCATCGCGCATCTTCATCACCGCCGTCTCGTAGACGATATTGCCGGTGGCGCCCGCGACGGATTGCAGCGCCTCGACCAGCGGCACGCCCGCCGAGAACATCGTGGAGAGCGTGCGGGCGAAGCGCGCGATCGCCGCCTTGTTGAGAATCGGGCCGATGATCGGAAAATTGAGCAATGCGCGATCCAGGAACTCGCGCAATTTGCGCGACCGCTTGTGAAAGTAGATGAAGGTGTAGACGCCAATGCCAATCACGACGCCGATGTAAATGCCGTTGTTCTGCACGAAGCGCGACAGATCGATGACGGCCTGGGTGAAGGCCGGCAGATCGGCGCCAAAGCCCTTGAACAGGCTCTCGAATTGCGGGATGACGAAGATCAGCAGGATGAGCGTGACGATGAAGGCCACGGCCAGGACCGCGGCCGGATAAAACAGCGCCTTCTTGACCTTTTTCTTGATCGCTTCGGTCTTTTCCTTGTAGCTCGCGATCTTGTCGAGGAGCGATTCGAGCGCGCCCGCCTGTTCGCCCGCCTCGGTGAGGTTCACGTACAGATCATCGAAGTACAGCGGGTGCTTGCCGAGCGCCTCGTGCAGCGAAGTGCCGCCTTCGATGTCTGACTTGACTTCCATGAGCAGCCGCTGCATCGAGGGTTTGTCGTGCCCGGCGCCGATGATTTCGAAAGCCTGCACCAGTGGAATGCCGGCACCCAGCATGGTGGCCAGCTGGCGGCTGAAGATGGCGATATCGCCGGCGTTGACCTTGCCGCCGCGGCCGGCGCGCACGGACTGCTTGCGCACGCGCGTCGCGGCGATGCCCTGGCGGCGCAGCTCGCCGCGCACGGCCTGCTCGTTTTGCGCCACGGTGCGGCCCTTGACCTTCTGGCCCTTGCGATCGCGCCCTTCCCAATTGAAGGGTACGTCCCGGGCTATGCTGCGGATCGCCGTGCTCGCTTGGGCCATAGTGCTTACTCGATCGTTACGCTGTTGATTTCTTCGAGACTGGTCATGCCCTGCTTGACCTTCTCCAGGCCGGCGCGCCGCAGATCCCAGACGCCTTCCTTGGCGGCCTGATCGCCGATGTCGATGGCGTTGCCACCGGCCATGATGATGCGGCCGACCGCTTCCGAATTTTCCATCACCTGGTACAGGCCCACGCGGCCCTTGTAGCCATCGGTGCAACTCTGGCAACCCTTCGGTCCGTAGAGCTTTATCCCCACCGCAATGTCCGCCTCCTGGAAGCCTTCCTTGCGGAGCGCCTCGGCAGGGACGTCGATGAGCTGCTTGCAGTTTACGCACAGGCGCCGCGCCAGGCGTTGCGCGATGATCAGACTCACCGAAGTGGCGATGGCGTAAGGCTTGACGCCCATGTCGATCAGCCGCGTCAGGGTCTGCGGTGCATCGTTGGTATGCAGGGTGGAGAGCACCAGGTGGCCGGTTTGCGCCGCCTTGATGGCGATTTCCGCCGTCTCCAGATCGCGGATTTCACCGACCATCACCACGTCGGGATCCTGGCGCAGGAAGGAGCGCAGGGCGGCGGCGAAGGTCAGGCCCACCTTGTTGTTGACGTTGACCTGGTTGACTCCCGGCAGGTTGATTTCCGCCGGGTCTTCCGCGGTCGAGATGTTGGTGTCTTCCTTGTTGAGGATATGCAGGCCCGTGTACAGCGAGACGGTCTTGCCGCTTCCGGTCGGACCGGTCACGAGGATCATGCCCTGGGGCTTGGCGAGGTGCTTGAGGTACAGCAGCTTCTGGTGCGTCTCGTAGCCCAGCGCGTCGATGCCGAGCATCGCCTGCGAGGGATCGAGAATACGCAGCACGATCTTCTCGCCGAACAGGGTCGGGCAGGTGCTCATGCGAAAGTCGATCGCACGGGTCTTCGACAGGCGCATCTTGATACGCCCGTCCTGCGGCACACGCCGCTCGGCGATGTCCAGTCGCGACATGACCTTGAGGCGCGCGGCAATCTTGCCCGCCAGCTGTACCGGTGGCTGGGCCACTTCCTTGAGCACGCCGTCCATGCGCAGGCGCACGCGAAAGGTCTTTTCGTAGGGTTCGAAGTGGATGTCCGAAGCGCCCTTGCGGATCGCATCGAGCATGACCTTGTTGACGAAGCGCACGATCGGCGCGTCCTCGACCTCATCGCGAGAGACGTCGGCGCCGAGTTCTTCGTCGCCGCCACTGACTTCGAGCGCCTCGAGGTCAACGCCTTCCTCCTCGCCGAGGCTGGGCATCGAGGTGTCGGCCTGCTCGATGGCCTTGTCCAGGTATTTCTGCAGCTTGTCGTCTTCGACGACGATGGCCTCGACCGCGAGGCCGGTCTGGAACTTGATTTCATCGATGGCGTGCAGGTTCGTGGGGTCGGCGACACCGAGAAACAGCTTCTTGCCGCGCCGGAACAGCGGCAGCACCCGATGCTTGACGAGCAGCTTGTCGGACACCGCTTTGACGGTGTCCAGATCGATCGCCAGGGCGTTGAGGTCCAGGAGCGGCACGCCGTACTCGCTGGCCGCGGCGAGCGCGATATCGCGGGCGGTGGCGGCGCCGGCAGCAATCAGCTGGGTCACGAAGCTGGTGCGCTTCTCGGCCGCGGCATGCAGGGCCAGGTGCATGCCCGACTCGTCGACTACACCGTCCTGGACCAGCCGCTGCGGTAGGCCTCCCAGGCCGCTGCGGGGCGGAGTCATGAGCAAAGAAGCGTTTTCGTTCATGGACTTAGGAACGACCCCGGCGCGTGAATACACCCTAGTCTAACCGACAGGACGACTTGATCAATGTCAAATCCCCAGCCGATGTTTACACATCCCACCGCTGGGCTAAGTGACAGGTTTCCCAAAAGCAGAAGCCCCTCCCTTGAAGGGAGGGGCCTACCTGCCGGGGCGCGCCAAACGCGCGCCAAATCAGCCCTTCGGTCTACTTACAGGAAGCGGGCAGCCACTTGGCCGGCACCGTGGTGCCATTCGCTGCGCCCGCGGTGGCAATGTTCACCGTAGGTGCGGCAGCCACACCGCATTGCCACACGAGATCGCCGTTGGTCGTGACAAAGGCCGAGATGCCCAGCACGTTGGTGCCGGCGGCCGCGAGCTTGGCATTCACTATCGTGCCGGCAAAAGTCGCCTGAATCACGCCCGCAGCCAGGATGTCGACCGTGCCGTACTTGCCGGTCGATGCGGCTGTGAACCCTAAGCCCGCCGGGGCGGCCGTGACCAAGCCCGCGGCCGGGAAGGCGCCGTTCTGCGTGTAGTAGTCGGCGACCGCAACCTTCACCGCGTCGGCGAGGTTGATGCCTTCCGTCACTTGCGCGCGGATCGTGTAGTCCTGGTAGGCCGGGATCGCGATCGCGGCCAGGATGCCGATAATCGCGACGACGATCATCAACTCAATGAGGGTAAAACCTCTCTGTAGCAACTTCATGGGAAACTCCTGCAGGTATGTGAAGGAAAGGAGACCCCCACCCACCGGGGGGAGGGGGTCTTTATCGCCGTGGTGCAGTACGCACCCCAAATCAACCCGGGGCTTACTTACAGGAAGCAGGCAGCCACTTGGCCGGCACGGTGGTACCGGTCGCTGCGCCCGCGGTGGCAATGTTCACCGTAGGTGCGGCAGCCAGACCGCAGCGCCACACCAGGTCGCCGTTGGTCGTGACATAGGCCGAGATGCCCAGCACGTTGGTGCCGGCGGCCGCCAGCTTGGCATTCACGATCGTGCCGGCAAAGGTCGCCTGAATCACGCCAGCAGCCAGGATGTCGACCGTGCCGTACTTGCCGGTCGATGCGGCTGAGAACCCGAGGCCCGCCGGGGCGGCCGTGACCAAGCCCGCGGCCGGGAAGGCGCCGTTCTGCGTGTAGTAGTCGGCGACCGCAACCTTCACCGCATCGGCGAGGTTGATGCCTTCCGTCACTTGCGCGCGAATCGTGTAGTCCTGATAAGCCGGGATCGCGATCGCGGCCAGGATGCCGATAATCGCGACGACGATCATCAACTCAATAAGGGTAAAACCTTTCTGTAGCGACTTCATGAGAAACTCCTGCGGAGATGGATGGACAACAGCCCACGGCTCATGCCGGGTTGCCAAAGGAGAGAGCAATCGCCGTGCCAAGGGCGGGCGCGCCTTGCAACTGATTGTTTTTAATGAGTATATCGTCGGTCAGAAGGGGCTTCCGGGCCTGGGCGGTGAGCGGATTTGCCGACACATTCGGCCGGCGCGCGTCAGAAACTGACACGGCGCGTCACTCGATCCCGAGCTTCTTGACCTTGTAGCGCAGGGCCCGGAAAGTCATCCCCAGGAGCCGCGCCGCCGCGGTCTTGTTGTAGCGGGTGTGTTCGAGCGCCTTGATAATAGCATCGCGCTCCATGTTCTCGAGCTGGTCACCGAGCGCCGCGCCGGCGTTCGCGGGCGCACCGGCCGGAGCGCCTGGCTCCGCTGCCACGCCCCGCGTCGCCACCGCGCCGGCGGCGACACCCGCGGTGGCCCGCAGCTGCAGATCACCGACGCTGATCTGTTCCGAGGCGCACAGCGTGAGTGCGCGCTCGAGGATATTTTCCAGTTCGCGCACGTTGCCGGGGAACGCATAGGCCTGGAGCGCACCGAGCGCTTCGGGTCCCAGTGTGGGCGCCTCGTTCCCCAGGCGCCGGCCGAGGCGGCGCAGCATCGCGGCCGCCAGCTCGGGGATATCGTCCCGGTGCTCGCGCAAGGCGGGCACCCGCATTTCGATCACATTGATGCGGTAGTACAGGTCTTCGCGAAAGCGCCCGCTGGCCACGAGGGCCGCCAGGCTCTTGTGCGTGGCCGAGAGGACCCGCACGTCGATGGGCTGTTCGCGCTGCTCGCCGATCGGGCGCACGGTCTTTTCCTGGATGACGCGCAGGAGTTTCACCTGCATGTGCAGCGGCAGGTCGGCGACTTCGTCGAGAAACAGCGTACCGCCTTCAGCGCTTTGCACCAGGCCGCGCTTGTCGCTCACCGCGCCGGTAAAACTGCCGCGCTTGTGGCCGAACAGCTCTCCTTCCATGAGCTCGGTGGGAATTGCCCCGCAGTTCACGGCCACGAACGGACCGTCGCGGCGCGCACCGCCGGCGTGAATCAGCCGCGCCACCAGCTCCTTGCCGGTGCCCGACTCGCCCGAGATGTGCACCGGAGCCTGGCTGCGCGCGACGCGGGAGATCATGGTGCGCAGCTCACCCATCGCCGCTGATCCGCCCAGCAGTTGGGGTCCGAGGGCCGTGGTGTCGCCCGCGCCGGCCTGTTCCGCGAGCCGGATCGCCACGGCCACCAGCCGGCGCAGCACCCCCAGGTCGAGCGGCTTGGTGACAAAATCAAAGGCGCCCAGTTTCAGGGCGCGCACCGCGGACTCCACGTTGCCGTGCGCCGTGATCACGGCCACCGGGAGGCGCGGCTGGTGCTGCTGGATCCAGGCGACCAGGTCCAGCCCGTCGCCGTCGGGCAGGCGCATGTCGGCCAGGCACAGATCGTAGCGCCGCTCCCCCAGCATGCGGCGCGCGCTCCCCAGATCACCGGCGGACGCCGTGTCCAGGTTCATGCGCGCCAGGGTGAGTGATACCAGCTCGACCAGGTCGGCCTCGTCGTCGACGATCAGGATGGAGGGCTTGGACATGGCGCTAGCTTAAGCCGTGCCTCGGGCAAAAATCACACTACCGGTTGCCCGGTCAGCATCACCGAGGCCCAGCGCGAGGGGTCGGCAAACACCAGGCGGAAGATGCTGCCGCCGCCCTTGCGCGCTTCGTAGAGCAGCGTGGCGCCGTTGATTTCAGCCAGC
>DATFUG010000050.1:0-2198 GCA_035261025.1 Steroidobacteraceae bacterium
GCAGAGGATCCCCAAAACACCGACGGACAGGTTCGCGACGGCCACGAGACTCTGGAAGGGATTGCCTGCGGGCCAGCCCAGGGATGCCGCCATCCGATCCGCGAAGAATGCGTCCGCCACGAACGTAAGAACGCTTGCAACGCCGACACATATGACGAGCAGCCAGAGCAGAAAAGTCTCCACCACCCGTCCCTTTGTTCGCGGATGCTTGTCCAGATACACGCGTACGGCGGCAATTACCAAGGCGAGAACGAAACACAGTAGAAACAACATCGGAGACCTCCAGTGCGACGACGGGCTCGGTGATGACGGATACGGATTGTAGAAAAGCGGATAGTAGAATCAATTCGCCGGCGGCGCCGGTTGAAGTGCGCGTGCCACCGAACAACGGCTCGCAGAGCGAGGCGCCGCAAGCGGCGCGCGCTTGAGATTCTCATAGCGGATTCCACAGCTTAGCAGTCGCGATATACGATTTGGAGACCACAGCGCGGTAGGGTTCTAGCGAGCGCAGAGACATTGAGCGGCACGCTATGCGGGTTGGTTGGCGCGCAGGCCGCGCCGCTCGAGCGCGATGCTGAAGCCGGCGATCGCAATCGCGACCAGTGCCATCGCTGCTGCGCCCAGCGGCACGACGTGCAGCGGCAGCCGCGCGTCGATGAGGCGTCCGCCAAGCCAGGCGCCGCCGGCGTTGCCGAGGTTGAAGGCGGCGATATTGAGTGTGGAAGCCAGCGTCGGCGATTCGCGGGCTTGATCGACCACGCGCATCTGCAGGCCCGGCACCGTGGCAAAGGCCGCTACGCCCCACACGAACACGGTCAGCACCGCCGCCGTCGGCTGCATGATCGTTACGGAGAGCAGCGCTTCGACCAGGGCCAGGGCGACAAGGATGCCGAGCATCGACGCCCTTGGCTTCCAGTCTGCAAGGCGGCCGCCCAGCGTGTTGCCCAGCGTCAGACCGAGGCCGAACAGGAACAGGATGCCGGACACGGCCCCCGGTGAGAAGCCGGCGAGGTCCTGCAGCATCGGCGTGATGTACGTGAAGGCAGTGAAGATTCCACCGAAGCCGAACACGGTGAGCGCCAGTGCGAGCAGGACCTGGGGACGCCGCAGAACGGCCCAGCTGCCCCGCCGACCGGGTCCGCCAGAAGTGGTTCTAGGCACCAGCAGCGCAACAGCGCCGAGCGCCATCACGCCGAATGCCGACACCGCCCAGAACGTCGCGCGCCAGCCGAATTGCTGGCCGATCAGTGTGCCCAGCGGCACGCCCAGCACGTTGGCCAGCGTGAGTCCGGTGAACATTAGAGCGATCGCCGCTGCGCGTCGATTCGGCGGCACCAGTTCCGCGGCCACGACCGCGCCGAGGCCGAAGAATGAGCCGTGAGCGAACGAGGCTACGACACGGCCCGCCATCAGTACGTCATACGTGGGCGCGAGCGCGGACAACAAGTTGCCGGCGACAAAGACGCCCATCAGAGCGACCAGCGTGGCTTTGCGCGGCCAGCGCGCGGTCAGCACGGCCAGCAGCGGTGCACCGACGGCAACGCCTAGAGCATAGCCGCTGACGAGCAAGCCGGCCGAAGGGATGGATACGCCGAGGTCGCGCGCGACATCCGGCAGGATGCCCATGATGACGAACTCGGTGGTTCCGATCGCGAAGGCGGCGAGCGCCAATGCGAGGATTGGCAGTGGCAGCCCTGACGCGGGGAAGGACAAAGTCACGATCGGTTTCCGTCTCGAGATCCGTGCCTGTGGAGGAATTCGACCTCGACGCGCAACACGTCGTCGAAGCTCCTGCCGCCCTGGTAGACATCGTAGTGGCCGCCGCGGCTGCGATACAGCTCGCCACGGGGGGCCTTTTGGGTTACGCGGACGGCCGGGGCGACCGGCGCCATCGTGTCCTGCTCGGCGACGACGAGCAGGATGGGGCAGCGAATGGCGGCGGCACGTCGCACCGGCCGACGCCAGGAGAAGCTGAGCAGCGACCGAGCGGCGACACGATTACGCCATTCGGTGCCGTCTTTCGGGGTCATGAGCCTCTCCCCGAAGAGCGCGTCTGCGGTGGCGCCAATGGCCAACTCACCGGGCCGGCCAGCGCCAGGCAAGTAACGCGGAGGGCGCCCGAAGATCGAGCCGAGACGATCTGCCAACGACACCGCCAAAAGCCGGAGTCCCCGTACGGGCGATGCCAACCTCGCTGC
>DATFUG010000051.1:0-3619 GCA_035261025.1 Steroidobacteraceae bacterium
GGAAGCGCAGATGCTGCTGGACAAGGGCGTGCCGGTGTTCGAGCGGCTGCGCTTGTCCCCGTCCTGTCCGCTGATCCTGCCCTCGCACATCGCGCTGGACCAGGCCCGCGAAGGCGCGCGGGGCGCCAATGCCATCGGCACGACCGGGCGCGGCATCGGTCCGGCCTACGAAGACAAGGTGGCGCGACGCGCGGTGCGCGTCGCCGACCTGTTCCAGCGCGAGCGCTTCGCCGCCAAGCTGGGCGAAGTGCTGGATTTTCATAACTTCGTGCTGCAGCGCTACTTCAGCCTGCCTGCCGTGGATTTCCAGGACACGCTCGATGCCATGCTGGGCTACGCGGAACGCCTGCGACCGCTCCTTCTCGATGTGACCGGGACCCTGGCGCGGCTGCGCACCGCGGGGGCCAACGTGCTGTTCGAGGGCGCACAGGGCGCCATGCTCGATGTCGACGTCGGCACCTATCCGTTCGTCACCTCGTCCAATACCACCGCCGGCGGGGCGGCGACCGGCACCGGGCTTGGGCCGCTGTATTTCGACCATGTGCTGGGGATCGTGAAGGCCTACGCCACCCGCGTCGGTGCGGGACCGTTTCCGACCGAACTGTTCGACGAGTACGGCGAGCATTTTTCGCGCGTCGGGCATGAGTTCGGCTCGGTCACCGGGCGCCGCCGCCGCTGCGGCTGGTTCGATGCCGTGGCCCTGCGGCGAACTGTGGTCAACTCGAGCGTATCGGGCCTGTGCATGACCAAGCTCGACGTGCTCGATGGCCTGGATACCATCCGCATCTGCACCGGGTATCGCGCCGGCGGGATTCTCAGCGCCGAGCCGCCGGCGTTCGCCGACGGTCTGATCGACGTGGAGCCGGTGTACGAGGAAATGCCCGGCTGGTCCGAATCGACCGCCGGCGTGCGCGAATTTGACGCCCTGCCGCCAGCGGCACGCGCCTACCTCAAGCGCGTCGAGAAGCTCGTCGGTGTGCCGCTGGACCTGATCTCGACCGGGAGCGATCGGGACCACACGATCGTGCTGCGCGCGCCTTTCGACGCCTGACCTGCTGCACCCGCGGGCGGGTTAACATAGACGCAGGTTCCAAGGTAACAGGGGTTGGCCATGGGCAGGACTCCAACGGCTCCCACGCGCGGCCGGCTGGCATTGCGCGGTGCCTACGACCAGGCCGCCGGCGATTACACGGTCGAACAGCGCTGGGACGATTACAGCGCTGCGGAGCACGCCATCTGGCGCACGTTGTTCACGCGACAGCGGACGTTGCTGGAGCAGTACGCGGCGCCCGAAGTGGCCGCGGGCCTCGCCGGCCTCGGGATCGCGGTGGATCACATCCCGCGCTTCAGCGCAGTCAACGCGCTGCTCGGACCGGCGACCGGGTGGCGTATCGTCGCCGTGCCGGGATTGATTCCAGAGGAGCAGTTCTTCGCGCATCTGGCGGCCCGGAGCTTTCCGGTCTCGGTTTGGATCCGTGAGCCGCACGAGCTTGACTACCTGTCCGAGCCCGACCTGTTCCACGATTTTTTTGGCCACGTGCCGCTGCTGGCGAACCCGGTCTTTGCCCGCTTCATGCAGGCCTACGGCGCCGCCGGCACCAAGGCGCGGGCGCACAATGCGGTGCACCTGCTGGCGCGTGTGTACTGGTACACGGTGGAATTTGGCCTGCTGCGTACGGACGCGGGCCTGCGCGCCTACGGCGCCGGCATCCTGTCGTCGAAAGGCGAGACGCCCTACGCGGTAGGCAGCCCGGAACCGAACCGCATCGCCTTCGACCTCGAGCGCGTGATGCGCACGGACTACCGCATCGACAGTTTCCAGCGCATGTACTTCGTGATCGACAGCTTCGAGCAGCTGTTCCGGGCCAGCTACGATACGGATTTCGGACCCATGTACGATCGCATCGGCGAGCGGCCGGGCATCGCGCCGGAGGTGCTGCTGGCCGCAGACCGCGTGGTGACCCGCGGGAGCGTTGCAGGCCCGGCCGCCTGACTGCACAGACCGGGGCTGCGGCCGCGGCCGAGTCGAACCGGATCCGGAGATTCTGCGAACCATGAGTGGGCCGACGGCACGCCTGAATCCGGAAGGACTCCTCGCCAGCACGCTGCTGGCCTTCCTGGCCACCGCGGGACTCTTCTACGTCAACATCATGTCCGCGCTCGTCGACGGACTGGTGACCGGGCTGGGATTCTCCACCGCCCAGGCGGGCAACGTCGCCGCCGCCAACGTCTACGGGGCGGCGTGTGGCGCGCTGCTGGCGGTCTTCATTGTCACGCACATCCGTTGGCGCCCGGTAGCGCTCGTGTTGCTCATGGGCCTGATCGCGATCGATGTGGGTTCGATGAGCGTGCACGCCGCGACGCTCCTGACGACGGTACGTTTTTTCCATGGCCTGCTGGGCGGGCTGCTCGTGGGCGTGAGCTACTCGGTGATGGCGCGCCTGAAGAGCCCCGATCGCGCCTTCGGCATGCTGCTCGTCGTGCAGTACGGGCTCGGCGGACTGGGCGTGATGTGGCTGCCGAAGCTGGTGCCGCTCTTTGGCGCCGGCGTGCTGTTCCTGGCGCTCACCGCCTTCAGCGCCGTGGCGCTGGCGATGCTGCCCTTCATTCCGGCCTATCCACCCCGCGATGCGCAGGCGCTGGCGGCGCATCGCGAATCGGTCGAACGCCGCTCGCCGGTGCTGGTGATCGCCGCGCTCGCGGCGATGTTCCTGTTCCAGGCGGGGAACATGGGACTGGGCGCGTTTGTCTTTGGGCTCGCGCGTCAGGCGGGGCTGGGCGCGGATTTCGCCAGCGACGCGGTGGGCTATGCCACCTGGATTGGCGTGCTGGGCGCGGTGCTGTGCGTGGTGCTGGGAACCCGGATCGGCCGGTTCTGGCCGCTGCTGGCCGCGATGGCGGTAACGCTGGCCGGCTCCTGGGCGTTCCAGCACAGCTCCGTGGGGGCGGTCTACGCCCTCGCGAACAGCCTCACCTCGGCGGCCTGGGCCTTCGTCGTGCCGTACCTGTTTGGCATGTGCGCGCAGATGGACCGCAACGGCCGCCTGACCGTGCTCGGCGGCTTCTGCTCGAAGATGGGGCTGGCAACGGGACCCCGGGTGGCCGGCCTGCTGCTGCTGCACCATGATTACAGCCTGCTGATCAACCTCACTGTGGGCGTGCTGTTCGTCTGCGCACTGGTCGCCTTGCCGACCGCGCGGTTCCTGGACCGGAAGGGCGGAGCGGTGGCGCGCTCGCCGTGAGCCGCCCGCCCTCCGTTGGCCCCTGTCTGCAGCCTGCGTTACTGTAGCGAACCTCCGGTAGGCAAGCGAGAGCGACGATGAACGCGCAACACAATCCGATGGGGACCGATGGCTTCGAGTTCGTCGAATACACCGCACCGGACCCGCAGGCCCTGCGCACGCTGTTCGAGAGCATGGGCTTTCGCGCCCTGGCCCGGCACCGCTCCAAGAACGTGACGCTGCACCGGCAGGGCGATATCAACTTCCTGATCAATGCCGAACCTGACAGCTTCGCCCAGCAGTTTGCCCGTGCCCACGGCGGCTCGATCTGCGCCATGGGCTTTCGGGTCAAGGACGCCGCCTACGCCTTCAAGCGCGCCCTGGAACTGGGCGCCGAA
>DATFUG010000052.1:0-4145 GCA_035261025.1 Steroidobacteraceae bacterium
TACACCAATACCCGCGCCGGTTACGTCCGGGACTGCCCGAACCTGGGACGGCTGCTGCAGAACCTCAAATTCACCGTTGACGAAGAAAACGAGATCATGGACCGCATTCTCGATCGCCGGGAAGCGCCCGAAGTAGCGGCGCGGGCCTGGTTGCGGCTGCACCCGGAAAAGCTGACGGCGTGGTTCGCGGGGGTGCACACGATCGATGGCCGGCCGGCTTCGCTGGCGCTTAATCCGGTGGCGCGCGCGGTCGGTGCCATGGCGTTCGAATCCTGGATCACGGGCCACAAGATTCCGTTCGGCGACCGCATGGCACGCGCGGTCGATTTCGTGAAAGCGCACGGCGTCGGCTTCTTCAATGGAATTTCCACCGTGGTGGGCGGCGCGATCGATGGGCTGACGCACCTGCTGCTGCTCATACCCTCCCTGATCATGATCGCCGCCATCTCCGTGCTGGCCTGGCTGCTGCGCCGCTCCTGGGCACTCACGCTGTTCGTCGCGCTCGCTCTGCTGTTCATCCTGAATCAGGGCTACTGGGTGGCAACGCTCGAGACACTGTCGCTGGTGGCCCTCTCAACGCTGATCGCGACCGCCATCGGCCTGCCGCTGGGCATCCTCGCGGCGCACCGGCCGCGGTTCCACTCGGCGCTGCGGCCGGTGCTCGATCTGATGCAGACCCTGCCGACTTTCGTGTACCTGATTCCGACGCTGGTGCTGTTCGGGCTGGGTGTCGTTCCGGGCCTGATCTCGACCATCATCTTCGCTCTGCCGGCGCCGGTCCGGCTCACGCACCTCGGGATCTCCACGGTACCGGTCGCCCTGCGCGAAGCCGGTGAGGCCTTCGGCGCCACGCCGTGGCAACTGCTATGGAAGGTGGAATTGCCGAGCGCCCGGAAGAACATCCTGGCCGGTGTCACACAATGCATCATGCTCAGCCTGTCGATGGTCGTCATCGCCGCGCTGGTGGGCGCGGGCGGCCTCGGCGTACCCGTGGTGCGTGCCCTGGGTACGGTGCAGGTTGGCATGGGTTTTGAGGCAGGTTTCGCCATCGTGCTGCTCGCGATCATTATTGATCGCATGAGCCGGCCTGCCGACGGTGCCGCGTGAGCGCCGCTCTCGAGTTCAACGGCGTCAGCATACTTTTCACGCAGAGCCGCGCCAGCCAGCGCAATCTGCCCAAGGCCGAGCAGGCGCTGCGCGAGGGGGGCACGCGCTCCGACATCGCCAGCCAGTTCGGGGTCATCGTGGGCGTGTTCGATGCCAGCCTGCGGGTCGAGACCGGCCAGATCTGCGTGCTGGTCGGGTTGTCCGGCTCGGGCAAATCGACGCTGCTGCGCGCGGCCAACGGATTGAACCGGGTCAGCAGCGGCGATGTGCTGCTGCAGGATGGCGCCGCACAGGTCAACGTCGCGAGCTGCGACAATCGCACGCTGCGTGGACTGCGCCGCCGCCGCATCGCCATGGTGTTCCAGCAGTTTGGCCTGCTGCCGTGGCGCAGCGTGCGCGCCAACGTGGGACTCGGCCTGGAGTTGCGCGGCGAGAAGCGCGAGCACCAGCGGCAACTCGTCGATGAAAAGCTCGAGCTCGTTGGCCTGTCGCAGTGGGCGGACCGGCCGGTCGGCGAGCTCTCCGGCGGCATGCAGCAGCGGGTCGGACTGGCGCGCGCTTTCGCCACCGATGCCGACATCCTGCTGATGGACGAACCCTTCTCGGCGCTCGATCCGCTGATCCGCTCGCGGCTGCAGGACGAGCTGCTCTCGCTGCAGGCGCGGGTGCAGAAGACGATCCTGTTCGTCACGCATGACATGAACGAGGCCCTGCGCCTCGGCAACCAGGTCTCGATACTCGACGGCGGCCGGATCGTCCAGACCGGAACTGTCAGCGATATCGTGACCCGGCCCTGCAACGACTATGTCGCCGCCTTCGTCCGGCACATGAATCCGCTCACGGTGCTCACCGCCGAAATGGTCATGCAACCGATGGCGGAACTGCACGGCGAACAGTCCTGGGTCTGGCTCGATGCGGAGCACCATCTGAAACTGCAGACGGATCCGCAGGGCCGCGTGCTCGCGGCCTGGCGCGATGGCGCGATGGTGGCTATCGCGCCCCTCGAGGCGAGCGAGGTCGCCAACGGCGCGGCGCGCCTGATGCGGGTACCCGGCAGCTGTTCACTCCAGACCGTGGTCGCGCTCCATCGCTCCAGCAACCTTCCGGTGCTGGTGGAGGGCGCTGGCGGGCTCGTGGGCGTGTGCGGTGCGGCGCAGATCGTGGCCGCCCTGGACCAGCACCGCCAGTCGGCACCGCCCGGCAATCCGTCCTAGCGCTGCTGCGTCCGCCAGTTGGCGGCCTCGTAAAACGGCGCTGCCGACTCAGGCAGCAGCAGCCGGCCGCGGATGTGATCCGCCAGTTTCTCGGCGAGCATCAGGGTCGGCGCGTTCAGGTTGCCGTTGGTGATCGACGGCATGATCGAGGAATCGACGACCCGCAGGTTTTCGACCCCCAGGACGCGGGCTTCTGAATCGACGACCGCCAGCCGGTCTCCCGCACGGCCCATCCGGCAGGTGCAGGACGGGTGGTACGCGCTTTCGACCTTGGCGCGAATGAACTCATCGATCGCCGCATCGCTTTGTGCCCCAGCGCCCGGCTGCATTTCACGCCCGCGGTAGCGATCGAAGGCCCCCTGCGAGAACAGTTCGCGGGTCAGGCGCACGCACAATCGCATCTCGAGCCAGTCGTCCTCGTGGCTCATGTAGTTGAACCGGATCTTCGGTGCGACGCGCGGATCCGCCGAGGCCAGGCGCACCCAGCCGCGGCTCTTCGAGCGCATCGACCCGACGTGCGCCTGAAATCCATGTTCGTGGGCCTTGGCCGAACCGTCGTAACTCACGGCCACGGGCAGGAAGTGATACTGGATGTCCGGATAGCGAATCCCGGCCCGGCTGCGGATGAACCCGCAAGTCTCGAAGTGATTGGTCGCCCCCAGCCCGTCCTTGAACAGCAGCCAGCGCAGCCCGATCCCGAACTTGGCCAGCGGGTTCATCGACGAGTACAGCGTGATCGGCTCGCGGCAGGCGACCTGGAAATAGAACTCCAGATGATCCTGCAGATTCTCCCCGACTCCGGGCAGGTCCTGGACGGGCTTGATGCCGAGGGCCGCGAGTTCGGGCCCAGGCCCCAGCCCGGAGAGCTTGAGCAGTTGCGGTGAATTGATGGAGCCCGCGCACAGGATGACTTCGCGCCGGGCGCGCGCGCGGCAGGGCTGCGAGCCGCGCAGATAATCGACATCGCTGGCCCGGCGGCTTTCGAAGCAGATGCGGGTCGCGAGCGCGTGCGTCCGGACCTCAAGATTCGGGCGGCGCATGGCGCCACGCAGATAGGCGTTGGCGGCGCTCGCACGGACCCCGCCACCGACGGTCATGTCCATGCGCCCGAACCCTTCCTGCTGAAAGCCGTTGATATCCGCCGTCAGCGGATAACCCGCCTGCTTCGCGGCCTCCAGCCACGCCGCGTGCAGCGGGTTGCCGAGCGTGCCATAGCGCGTCGAGAGCGGCCCGCTGTCGCCGCGATACTCATCGCCCCCGAGGAAGCGCCGCTCCGCGCGGCGAAAGTAGGGCAGCACGTGGTGGTAGCCCCAGTCTTGCGCGCCCTCCTCTTCCCAGCGCTCGAAGTCCAAGGGATGGCCGCGCACGTACACCAGGCCGTTGATGGAAGAGGAGCCGCCCAGCACCTTGCCGCGCGGCGTGTGGAGCCGCCGCCCGCCGAGGCTGGGTTCGGGCTCGGTGTGATAGCGCCAGTCGTAGCGCGCCCGGTTCATCGGAATGGCCAGCGCCGAGGGCATCTGGATGAATATCGAGCGATCCGACCCACCGAACTCGAGCAGCAGCACGCTGCTGCTGCCATCTTCGGTCAGGCGGTCCGCCAGGACGCAACCCGCCGATCCGGCACCGACAATCACGTAGTCGAAGGTCTCGGCGTCCCGGTCGGCATCCATGGAATAACCCTTGAGATCTGTAGCGCTCAGCTAAGGCCGGGCGAGCCTAGCATGCACCTCCGGGACCTGTTAAATCATATGGATCAGTGGGGTCGCGATGACGCGCCGGGGCAAGCCGACGCCGCAATTTGATCAGCGTGGCGGCGGCGCGCTG
>DATFUG010000053.1:0-5219 GCA_035261025.1 Steroidobacteraceae bacterium
CGGCTTGCCCTTGTGGATCAGGCCCGTGAGCGGATCAAAGGGACCCGGGCCGTGCCAGGTGATCGGGTCGGCCTCGGCAGGCGCGTAGCCCTTGCCCTTTTGCGTGACGACATGCAGGAACTGCGGCCCGTGCAGGCCGCGCAGATTTCGCAGCGTGCGCACCAGCGACTTCAGATCATGCCCATCGATCGGGCCGATGTAGTTGAAGCCCATCTCCTCGAACACCGTCCCTGGCAGCCACATGCCCTTGACATGTTTTTCGGAACGGCGCGCGAACTCCCGCAGCTGCGGCATCCGGCGCAGCACGCGCTTGCCGCTTTCGCGCAGGTGCGCATAGAAACGTCCCGACAGCACGCGCGCCAGGTACTTGGACATGGCGCCGACGTTTTCCGAGATCGACATGTCGTTGTCGTTGAGAATCACGAGCAGATCGGTGGGCAGGCTCCCGGCATGGTTGAGCGCCTCGAAGGCCATGCCGGCGCTGAGGGCGCCATCGCCGATCACCGCG
Source organism: Steroidobacteraceae bacterium (assembly GCA_035261025.1). GTDB lineage: Bacteria > Pseudomonadota > Gammaproteobacteria > Steroidobacterales > Steroidobacteraceae > FEN-1191. The sequence goes on from DATFUG010000053.1 coordinate 509, forward strand.
ACTACACGGCGGGATTCCCCTTTGGCGGCCGCGGCCAGTGCCATGCCGAGCGCCGCGCTGATCGAGGTGCTCGAATGGCCGACGCCAAACGTGTCGTATTCGCTCTCCCCACGGTGCGGAAAGGGCGCCAGGCCGCCGTGCTGCTTGACGGTGTGCAGCTGCTCGCGGCGGCCGGTGAGCACCTTGTGCGGATAGGCCTGGTGCCCGACGTCCCACACCAGCCGATCGTGCGGCGTGTCGAAGACATAGTGCAGCGCGATCGTCAGTTCGATCGTGCCCAGGCCGGCGGCAAAATGACCGCCACGCGTGCTGACGGTCTGGATCAGGAACTGACGCAGCTCCTCGGCCAGCCCCTTGAGCGCTCGCTCGGGCAGCGCGCGCAGTTGTGCCGGCGCGGAAATGGTGCGCAGCAGGCCGAAGGGCTCTTGGGGGTCGGTCATGGCAGCAGTCTACTGCAGGCGCTAGTGCACGCGGTCCACGACATAGTGCGCGAGCGCGCGCAGCGATGCGGTGGCCGTACCCATGCCTGTGAGTGCCGCCAGCGCCCGGTCCCGGTGCTCGAGGGCGAGCTCGCGGGCGCGCTCCAGGCCGAATACGCTGGGGTAGCTGGGCTTGCCGCGGGCGGCATCGGCGCCAGTGCGCTTGCCGAGCACCATCGTCTCGCCAGTCACATCGAGGATGTCGTCCTGGATCTGAAAGGCCAGGCCGATTTCATCGCCATAGCGGCGCAGGGCGTCGCGGACCTCGTGTCCCACCGGGCCCGCCGCCAGCGCTCCGAGCAGCACGCTGGCGCGGATCAGGGCACCGGTCTTGCGCCGGTGCATCTGCTCGAGACTGGTGGCGTCAGCGGCACCGCCGGCCGCATCGAGGTCGAGTGCCTGCCCGCCGGCCATGCCCTCGGTTCCGATGGCCTCGGCCAGCACGATCAGCATTTGCAATTTTGTACCCTCGGTGAGCCGCGCGCTTCCACGTGCGAGCACGCCGAAGGCCAGGGCCTGCAGGGCATCACCGGCCAGTATTGCGGTCCCCTCATCGAAGGCGCGGTGGCAGCTCGGGCGCCCGCGACGCAGATCATCGTCGTCCATCGCCGGCAGGTCGTCATGGATCAGGCTGTAGGCGTGGATGAGCTCCACGGCGGCGGCCGGGGCATCGAGGCAGTCCATGGAGGCCCCGAGCGCGGCGCCGGTAATGTAGACCAGGAGCGGGCGCAGCCGCTTGCCGCCGTCCAGTACGCCGTAGCGCATGGCCGCGTGCAGCCGCGGCGCCGCCGTGTCGCGCGTGGCGAGCGCTTCCTCCAGGACACGTTCGATCCGGGCCTGCGCCATGCGCAGCTGTTCCTGGAATCCGCCCGCATCGGGGCCCGTGCGCGGGTCAGGGTTCGTGGCTGGAATCATCGACCGCCGGGTCTCCGCTGAACTCTTCCAGGCCGGGGCCCCCGGGCCTCTGCGTGAGGATCTGCACCCGCTGCTGCGCGGCCTGCAGGGCGGCCTGGCACTCGCGCGTCAGCTGGACGCCACGCTCAAAGCTGCGCAGGGCCTCATCCAGCGGCAGGTCGCCCGACTCCATGCGGGCGACCAGCGCCTCGAGTTCCGCGATCGTGGCCTCAAAGCCAGGTTCCTTAAGGGTGGACACGTCTGCCTCTGCACATGCTTCTGGACTGCGCACCCTATTAGTGGAGGTCGCGGCGGTCAACGCGGTTGACGCGCCGCGGGCGGAGGACGTAGAGTTCGGTCTGCTTAGACTGAGTCTAAATCCATCAGGGCCAGGAGCAGACCATGAATCTCAAGGGTACCAAGACCGAACAGAATCTGAAGGACGCCTTTGCCGGCGAATCGCAGGCCAATCGCCGTTACCTGTACTTCGCGGGCAAGGCGGACGTCGAAGGCTACAACGATGTGTCGGCGGTATTCCGCTCGACCGCGGAAGGCGAGACCGGCCATGCCCATGGCCACCTCGAGTACCTGGAAGCGGTGGGTGATCCGGCCACGGGGCTCCCGATCGGGGAGACCAAGGCGAACCTGAAATCGGCCATCGCGGGCGAGACCCACGAATACTCCGACATGTATCCGGGCATGGCCAAGGCGGCCCGCGCGGAAGGGTTTGCCGAGATCGCCGACTGGTTCGAGACGCTCGCCAAGGCGGAGCGCTCGCACGCCAATCGCTTCCAGAAGGCACTCGATACGCTTTGACGAATCGGGAAGGCAATCTCGAGGCCCCGACCCGGCATCCGCTGAATTGGCGCGACCCGTCGTTCTATGACGAGCACGCGCTCGAGAAGGAAATCGAGCGCGTGTTCGACATCTGCCACGGCTGCCGGCGCTGCTTCAGCCTGTGCCAGGCGTTTCCGACGATGTTCGACGCCATCGACGCTTCGCCCAGTGGCGAGCTCGAGGGCGTCGACAAGCGCGTCTACTGGAAGGTCGTGGATCACTGTTACCTCTGTGACATGTGCTACATGACCAAGTGTCCCTACGTCCCGCCGCACCCGTGGAACGTGGACTTTCCGCACCTGATGCTGCGCGCCAAGGCCGTCAAGGCCCGCAAAGGGGAGACCTCGTTCCGCGATCGCCTGCTGACCTCGACCGACCGGGTCGGGACGCTCGCGGGCATTCCGGTGGTCGCGCAGCTCGTCAACTACGCGAACTCCACCACGCTGGGCCGCAAGCTCCTCGATCGGGCGCTCGGCGTGCACCGCGAGGCCCCGCTGCCCGAGTACCACAGCAGGAGCGCGCGCCGGCGGCTGCGCCAGCTCCCCAAGCCGCTCACCGCCCCGCAGGCAACCGCGGAAACGGCCGGCCGCGTGGTGTTGTTCACCACCTGCTACGGCAATCGCAACGAGCCCACACTCGCCACCGACCTTGCGGCCGTGTTCGCGCACAACGGCATCGAGCTGCAGCTCGCGGAGCGCGAGCGCTGCTGCGGCATGCCCAAGCTCGAGCTGGGCGACCTGGAAGCCGTTGCACGCCTCAAGGATGAGAACGTCCCGCAGTTGCTGCGGCTCGTCGAGCAGGGCTACGACATCGTCGCGCCGATCCCGTCCTGCGTGCTGATGTTCAAGCAGGAACTGCCGCTGATGTTTCCGGAGGACGAGGCGGTGCAGCGCGTCCGGGACCGCATCTTCGACCCGTTCGAATACCTGATGCTGCGACACAAGGCCGGGCTCCTGCGCACCGATTTCAAGGCGCGGCTGGGGAAGGTGAGCTATCACGTGCCCTGCCACCTGCGCGTGCAGAACATCGGCCTGAAGACCCGCGATGTGCTCAGGCTGGTGCCGGACACGACGGTGGAAGTGATCGAGCGCTGCTCCGGGCATGATGGCAGCTACGCGGTCAAGAGCGAGTTCCGCGAGGCCTCGATGAAAATCGCGGCGCCGGTGATCGCGAAGGTCGCCGCTTCCAACGCCGATTACTATTCGAGCGATTGCCCGATGGCGGGACACCAGATCCAGAGCGGGCTCCCCGACTCCAGAGGCCAGCCGACGCCGCCACTGCAGCTGCTGCGCATCGCCTACGGGATCTAGGCCGGGCATGGCACAGCCCCTCACCGCGGCCGACCTGCTCTCGCTGGAGCAGTACGCGCGCGCACGGCCGGCCATCCGCGCGCGCATGATCGCGCACCGCGCGACGCGCCGGCTGCAGGTCGGGCCGCACTGCACCTGGAGTTTCGAGGATCGCGAGACGGTGCGCTATCAGGTGCAGGAGATGCTGCGCACCGAGCGAATCTTCGAGCCCGAAGGCATCGCCGAGGAGCTGGCCTCCTACAACCCGCTGATTCCCGACGGCTGCAATTTCAAGGCCACGATGCTGATCGAATACACCGATCCGCAGGAGCGCGCCCGGCGCCTGGGCGAACTGCGCGGCATCGAGCGCCGCTGCTGGCTGCAGGTGACCGGGTTCGAGCAGGTCTACGCCATCGCCGATGAGGACCTGCCGCGAGAAAATGACACCAAGACTTCCGCCGTGCACTTCCTGCGCTTTACACTCGATGCGCCGAGCGCCGCGGCGCTCAAGGCAGGCGCCGCTCTCGCCGCCGGCATCGAGCTGGCGGCCTACACCGCGCGCGTCGATCCCGTGCCTGCGGCGCTCCGCGCCGCACTCCTGGCCGACCTCGATTGACTCCTTTTGCTAGAATCCGCGCGCCCTGAAACAATGGTGGGTCCTATCGCCTAATGGCACAGTCGTACAACGCTTCTGATATCGAGGTCCTGTCCGGACTCGAGCCCGTCCGCCGCCGGCCGGGCATGTACACCGACACCGCCCGACCCAATCATCTCGCACACGAAGTCGTCGACAACAGCGTCGATGAGGCGCTCGCCGGACACTGCACGCAGATCGACGTCACGCTGCACAAGGATGGGTCCCTGAGTGTGAGCGATGACGGCCGCGGCATGCCGGTCGACATCCATCCGCAGGAAAAAGTGAGCGGCGTCGAGCTGATCCTCACGCGCCTGCACGCGGGCGGCAAGTTCAACGACAAGTCGTACACCTTCGCCGGCGGGCTGCACGGTGTCGGCGTCTCGATCGTCAATGCCCTGTCCAAGCACCTGGAGTGCTGGGTGCGCCGTGGCGGCAAGGAATACAACATCGCCTTCAAGGACGGGCGCCTGTCCTCGAAGCTGGAGGTGATCGGCACGGTGGGCGCGCGCAACACCGGGACCACGGTGCGCTTCTGGCCGGATCCGAAATTCTTCGATTCCGATCGCTTCGCCGTG
>DATFUG010000054.1:0-9853 GCA_035261025.1 Steroidobacteraceae bacterium
TAGACAAGTTGCTCCATCCCAGTGCCGGGCCGATAACATGTTACGGTATGGGCGCCGGATACTAATGTGATCCGGCTGACCTATTTAACCCGTAAGTTCACATAATTGCTAGCGTTTTTGGGCAGGGGATCACAGTCTCGATGCGCACCGCCGAATACGCCCCAGGATTGGCCCACTGGCAGACCGGCGCGCTGGGGCGCGCCGTGGCGCTCGCCGAAGCGCAGCTCCTGGCCACCGCGATGGATGACGTCTTCGGCCTCGAGTTGCTGCAGCTGGGCGTTTGGGGCCGCGGACGGGAACTGCTGCGCGCGAGCCGCACCCGCCACCATTGCCTCATCGGCCCCGGGGACACGGGAGCGGAAGTGCCCGACATCATCGCTCGCCCCTCATCGCTCCCGATCGCCAGCGGCACGATCGATGCCATCCTCCTGCCGCATTGCCTGGAGATCGAGCCGGATCCCCAAGCGGTGCTGCGGGAGGCGGATCGCGTGCTGCTGGGCGAGGGGCACCTGATCGTGCTGGGCTTCAATCCCTGGAGTCTGTGGGGATTGCGCGCGGCGGCGAGCCGCACGGGTTTCCCGCCGGGCTTCAGCCGCCTGCTCTCGGAGGGGCGTCTGCGCGACTGGCTGGTGCTGCTCGGGTACGAAGTCGGCGCCGTGCACCGCTACCTGTACGTCCTGCCGGCCGAGCCGCGCGCCCGGCCCCGCGTCCCGGGCATGCTGCGCCGCGGGCTCATCAATCCTCTGCCCGCGGGCGCTTACCTGCTCAAGGCGCGCAAGCGCGTCTACGCCCTGACCCCGATCCGCCCGCGGCGGCGCGATACGCGGGCCCTGCTGGGCGGCCTGGTGAACCCGTCCACATGAGCGCCGCGCCGGAGCGGCTGGATATCTATACCGACGGCGCCTGCCGGGGCAATCCCGGCCCCGGCGGGTGGGGCGCGCTTCTGATCAGCGGGCCGCACGAGCGCGAACTGTCGGGCGCGGAGCCCTCGACCACCAACAATCGCATGGAACTGCAGGCGGTGATCGAGGCCTTGCGTGCGCTCAAGCGCCGCGTGCGTGCGCGTGTCTTTACCGATTCGCAATACGTGCAGCTCGGCATCACCACCTGGCTGCCGGACTGGAAGGCGCGCGGCTGGCGCACCGCCGCGCGCAAACCGGTGAAGAACCAGGATCTGTGGGAGCAGCTCGATGCGCTCGCCGCCGGGCAGGAAATTGAATGGCACTGGGTGAAGGGGCATTCGGGCAACCCCGGCAACGAGCGCTGTGACCAGCTCGCCAACGCCGCGATCGATGCACTGCTTGGGGTAATATCGCGCTGATGCGACAGGTTGTACTGGACACCGAAACCACGGGTCTCGAAGTCACGCGCGGACACCGCGTCATCGAAATCGGGTGCGTCGAGCTGCTTAATCGGCGCTCCAGCGAACGGCAGTTCCACCGCTACCTCAACCCCGAGCGCGACGTCGATGAGGGCGCCCGCGCGATCCACGGCATATCGCTCCAGGACCTGGCCGACAAGCCACGCTTTGCCGAGATTGCCGCGGATTTCACGGCCTTCGTCGCCGGTGCGGAACTGATCATCCACAACGCCAGCTTCGACCTGGGCTTTCTCGACGCTGAGTTTGCCCGCCTCGGCTCGGCCGCGCCCATTCGCCTGGGCGAGCTGTGCCCGGTGCTCGACACCCTGGCGCTCGCGCGCCAGATGCACCCGGGACAGCGCAACAACCTCGATTCACTGTGCAAGCGCTACGGGATCGATAATTCGCACCGTGAGCTGCACGGCGCGCTGCTCGATGCGCGCATCCTGGCCGATGTCTACCTGGCAATGACCGGCGGGCAGAGCGCGCTGGCGCTCGATGAAGCCTCGCGCCACGGCGCGGGCCGCGCCGCTGCCGGGCCCGCAGGTGGGGACCGTGACGCCGCCCCTCGCGTCCCGCTCCTGGTGCGGGCGGCGAGCGCGCAGGAGCGAGCGGCGCACGAGCAGCTCCAGGATCTGCTGCAGAAGGAAAGCCACGGTCAGTGCCTCTGGCGCCGGCCATGAAGCTGCTGGTCACCGGTGCCGCGGGCTTCATCGGCTACTTCACCTCGCAGCGCCTGCTGGCGCGCGGCGATGAGGTCGTCGGTGTCGACAATCTCAACGACTACTATGACGTCACCCTGAAGCGCGCGCGCCTGGCGCAGCTGGATGGCCAGCGCGGTTTCCGCTTCGTGAAGCTCGATCTGGCCAACCAGGGGGGCGTATCCCAGCTGTTCGCAAGCGAGAAGTTCCAGCGCGTCGTGCACCTGGGCGCCCAGGCCGGCGTGCGCCATTCACTCAAGGACCCGCACAGCTACATTTCCAGCAACGTGCTGGGCACGCTCAACGTGCTGGAAGGCTGCCGCCATCAGCGCGTCGAGCATCTGGTGTACGCCTCCAGCAGCTCGGTCTACGGCGCCAGCACCAAATTGCCGTACTCCGTGCACGAAGCGGCCTCCCACCCCCTGTCGCTGTACGCGGCGAGCAAGCGCTCCACCGAACTCATGGCGCACAGTTACTCGGCGATGTTCGGCCTGCCAACCACCGGACTGCGCTTCTTCACGGTTTACGGGCCCTGGGGCCGGCCGGACATGGCGCTGTTCCGCTTTGCACGTGCGATCGTCGATGGCAAGCCGATCGAGATCTACAACCAGGGCCATCATCAGCGCGACTTCACTTACGTGGATGACATCGTCGAGGGTGTCGTGCGTATCGTGGATCGGGTGGCCGCACCAGACGAGCAGTGGAACAGCCTCGCTCCCGACCCCGCCGGGAGTTTCGCGCCGTACCGGCTGTACAACATCGGCAGCCACCGGCCCATCGAGCTGCTGCGCTACATCGAGCTGCTCGAGGCGTGCCTGGGCCGCAAGGCCGAGCGCATCCTAAAGCCCCTCCAGCCCGGAGATGTGACCGACACCTCCGCCGATATCAGCGAACTCACTGAGGCGATCGGCTTCCGCCCGGCGACACCCCTAGAGGTGGGCGTCCGCCGTTTCGTCGACTGGTTTCGCGACTACTACCGGGTCGCCAATTAGCAATGGAGATTCCCGGAGCAGGAGCGGATCCGACATCCGACTTGTGCCGCGGGCGTCACCACGGATATACGCAAGTCATGCGGGAATGGAAGCAGCGCCGCAAAGGGGCGAGACTGACTGAGCTGCGCGCCCTGCTCGATGCCGTGTCTGGGAAGCATCCGGATTATTCCAGGCTCGATCCAGGTTTGAGGCGACTGCAGTCGGAGTCGCTGCTCCAGAAGAAACGCTGGCAGACGCCATGACCGAACTCGACGTGCTCCGAGTTGTGAGCGAGCGACTGACAGCAAGGGATCTGCCGTTCATGCTGACGGGCTCTTTTGCGCTCGCCTATTACGCTACGCCGCGCATGACGCGTGACATTGATATCGTGGTGGCACTGACCCGCGCAGATGCGGGGGGTCTGGTGGCAGTATTTGCTCCCGATTTTTATATTGACGGGGACGCTGTGCGAGACGCCTTGGCGGCCGAGGGGCTATTCAATATGATGCACCTGGAGAGCGGTATCAAAGTGGACCTCATTGTCAGGCGGGCCGACGAATACCGGCGTGTCGAATTTGAGCGACGCACGTGCGTAAATTTTGCGGACATCCGGACCTGGATTGTGAGCAGGGAGGATCTGATGCTTTCCAAGCTGGTATGGGCAAAGGCAGGCGCATCCGAGTTGCAGCTTAGGGATGTGCGTGCGCTGAAAACCGACCAGGTGGATACCCACTATCTCCGGCACTGGGCCGCAGTGCTTGGCATTAGTGCCATGCTGGAGGAGCTGCTCGCATGAGTGATACGGCGGCGGACTTTTCCGCGCTGGTAGCCGAGCGTCACGCGCGCATGAGCGTGTCCGAGCGCTTCCGCGCGGCCTCAGCCATGTTTGATGTGGCCGTCGCGATAGTGGATTCATCTCTGCCGCCTCACTTGTCACGACGTGAACGGCGTCTGGCGCGAGCCCGGCGCCTGTATGGAGATGGCGTTTCTGTGGCGGCCCTGGAAGCCTACGCGGACTATGCGGGGTGAAGGGCTGGTGAAGCAGCTCACGCCGGATCAAGTAGCGCGGCTTCCCGCCGGTCCTGATTGTCCGGCCTGGGCGCAACTGGCAGCGGCCGCTCCGCTCGTGTCTTCCACGAGCAAGCTCTTCGCCGCCGATGCCGATCGCTTCGCCCACTTCTCGGTGCAGGCGGCCGGATTGCTGTTCGATTTGTCCCGCCAGCGCGTGGATGCGCCGGTGCTGACGGCGTTCGCCGCGCTTGCCGATCAATTGCGCGTGCGCGAGCGCATCGCGGCGATGTTCCGCGGCGATGCCATCAATCTCACCGAGGGCAGGGCGGTGCTGCACACGGCCCTGCGACGCGTCGGTGCGCCGAGCGCGCTCATGGTGGGGGGCGTGGACATCGATGCGCTGGTGCGCGCTGAACGCGCGCGGATGCTGGATTTTGCCGAGCGCGTGCGCAACGGCGAAATTCGCTCGAGTGCGGGCCAGGCCTTCAATCTGGTGATCAACATCGGCATCGGCGGGTCCGATCTCGGCCCGGCGATGGCCGTTGAAGCGCTGCGCCAGTACGCGCAGGCCAGTCCGCGAGTTGCCTTTGTCTCCAACGTCGATGGCTGCCAGCTCGCCGACCTGCTGCAGGAGGCGGACCCGGCGCGCACGCTGTTCATCGTCTGCTCGAAGACCTTTACGACGCTCGAGACCCGCAGCAACGCGCTCGTGGCGCGCGAGTGGCTCCGTTCGCGGCTGGGCGCGGCGGCCGTGCCGCAGCATTTTGCAGCGGTGTCGACCAACCAGAAGGCGATGGATGAGTTCGGCGTGCACGCCGACTACCGCTTTGCGATGTGGGACTGGGTGGGTGGACGCTATTCGCTGTGGTCTTCCATCGGCGTCGCCCTGGCGGTCGCGATCGGCCGTGAGCACTTCGAAGCCCTGCTGAGCGGTGCGGCCGAGATGGACGCGCATTTCCAATCCGCGCCCTGGGCGCAGAACCTGCCGGTGCTCGCGGCCATGCTCGGTGTCTGGAACGTCAATTTTCTGGGGCTGCCGACGCTCGCGGTGCTGCCCTATGACCAGCGGCTGGCGCGGCTCCCCGCCTACCTGCAGCAGCTTGAAATGGAGAGCAACGGCAAGTCGGTGAGGCTCGATGGACGCAGCGCGCCCGTCCCCACCTGCCCCGTGATCTGGGGCGAGCCGGGCAGCAATGCGCAACATTCCTTCTTTCAGTTGCTGCATCAGGGCAGCGCGCGCGCGGCCTGCGATTTTCTGCTGCCCGTGATCTCCTCCTGCGACAGCCAGCCGCAGCAGGAACTGGCGATCGCCAATGCGCTCGCACAGGCCGAAGCCTTCGCCTTGGGCCAGGACGCCGCGCAGGTCGAGGCGGCACTGCGCGGGCAGGGGTTGCCGCCCGCTCGCATCGCCGAGCTCCTGCCTCACAAGATCCATCCCGGCAGCCGGCCGGTGACGCTCATCATGTTTCCGAAACTGGACCCGCCGACCCTCGGCCGCCTGCTGGCGCTCTACGAGCACAAGGTCTTCGTGCAGAGCCTGGTGTGGGGCGTCAACGCGTTTGACCAGTGGGGCGTGGAGCTCGGCAAACAGCTGTGCGAGCAGATCCTGCCGCTGGTGCAGCACCCGCAGGCGAGTGCCGCGATGTCCAGTTCCTTGCGCGGGGCGCTGGACTTCGTGGTGCGCGCGCTGCCCGCGAAGTAGGCCGTCGGCCTAGAACAAGGTGTACATCAACCCGATGGACGTCAACCCGGGCGTGCCGCCCGAGACGCTGAAAGCTTCGTATTCACCGCGCAGCGTCCAGGAGCCCAGTTTGACCTGCACGCCGACGCCGCCAGCCAGGCGCGAGTCGGTGCGGTCGACGCGAAACACATTGCAGCCGGGGTTCGCGGGCGTGCAGGTGTAGGTGGTGATGGTGCGCAGCTGGCTGTGCAATCTGGCAAGACCCGCCTTTGCGTACAGGTCCAGTACCGGCAGCGGCAGGTACATCACCGCGAATGCCGCCGTGCCCGCCATCTTGAGGTCCGTCGGCCAGCCTCCCACCCTGGCACTGGGGTGGCCGAAATCCAGGTACGCCAGTTCGACCCCGAACGGCGCTAAGGGACGGAGTCCTACCATCAGCTGATAGGCGCTGTGATCATTCTTGAAACTGCCGAAGGAGGGCGTACCGGCTTCAACCTGTGCCTGGCCGAAGGCGCCGCCGGCATAAAGGCCAACGAGGTCGGCCGCGCGACCGGGCAGCGAAAGTACTCCAGAGCACCACACGGCCGCGACGGCGGCTCCGAGCCAGGGGCGAGGCGAGCGGACTGACTTGATAAGCTCCATGGACACTCCCGTAGATTGAATCTGCCGAGCGTAGTTTCCACGGCGTGCGTGGTCCATTTGTCGCCGGCCGCCGACCAGGAGTTCACGCGGCGCGTATATTATGGTCTAGCACGGCAGGATTCTGGTGAAGGGGGATGCCATGCGGCAGATCGAAGCTGGTCCGGAGGGTGGCGCCGCTTCACTGCGCGTCCGCGAGGCGCCGGTGCCGGTAGCGCGAGCCGGAGAGTTGCTGATCGAGGTGGACTACGCCGGCGTCAATCGCCCTGATCTGCTGCAGCGGGACGGCAAGTATCCGCCGCCACCCGATGCTTCCCCGGTGATGGGCCTGGAGGTCGCGGGGCGCGTGGCGGCGCTGGGCGCCGAGGTCAGTGGCTGGCAGGTGGGCGATGCGGTGTGCGCGCTGACGCCCGGCGGCGGTTACGCCGAATATTGCCGGACGCCAGTGGGGCAGGTCCTGCCGGTGCCCGCGGGCCTCTCGCTGGAGCAGGCGGCCTGCCTGCCCGAAAACTGGTTTACGGTCTGGGCAAATCTGGTCGAGCTGGGCCGCCTGGCAGCTGGCGAACGGCTGCTGGTGCACGGCGGTTCCAGTGGCATCGGTCTTGCCGCCATCGCACTCGCGAAGCTGCGCGGCGCGTCCTGTGTGGTCACGGTCGGGGATGAGGACAAGGCGCGCTTCTGCCGGGAGTTCGGCGCGCAGCATGCGGTGAACTACCGCACCGAAGATTTTGTCGCGCGGGTGCGCGAGCTGTATGCCGGTGAAGGCGTGGATGTGGTGCTCGACATGGTCGGCGGCGATTACATTCCCAGGAACCTGAGTCTGTTAAGGCGCGATGGACGCCTGGTGTTCATCGGCTTCCAGCATGGGTCGCGCGCCGAGCTCGATTTCGGGCCGGTGCTGCGCACCCGGCTGGTCATCACCGGTTCGACCATGCGGCCACGCACGCTGGCGGAGAAGAGTGCGATTCGCGACGCGCTGCTGCGTGAGGTCTGGCCGGCGCTGGAAGCGCGTCGCGTGCGGACCCACGTGCACGCCAGCTTTCCGCTGGCGGAAGTCGCCGCTGCGCACCGGCTGATGGAAAGCAGCCGGCACATCGGCAAAATCCTGCTGCGCCTGCGTTAGCTACCGAGCCATTCGATTACGGCGCTGCGATTGATCGCGCCCTGCCGCAGCGTCACGACCTTGTTCGGCCCGATCACGTAAAGCGTGAACACGCTGTATCCAGCACCCGTGGCGTTGAAGGTGCCCACGCCGCGGCCCGTGGCCGCATCGATGGCGAAGAATCCGTTGCCATTGGAGGATGAGATCGCGCCCGCCGCGATGTGCACTGCAGGCAGCAGCAGCAGGGGCGCGACATCCTGGGGGAACTGAGTGCCGCTCACGAACCAGCCGGGCACCGTATAGATATAGGGACCCGCGACCTGCGCCTCGAGCAGACCGGCACTGCCGACCGCGCTGCCCTTTTCCACCACATAGCCGTTGTTCGGGCCGTCGAGGTAGAGCACAAAGCTGCGTGTTACGGTGCCGTCGGTATAGCTGAGCGTCGCGTGGCCGTCGCTGTCCACCGCGTAGGCAGCGCCAGTAAAGGTTTTCGACAGGGCCGCCGTGCTCAGATTGGCCGTATCCAGCGCCACGTCGATGGTGCCGCTGCCGGCGTTGGCGTTCGACAGTCTGCCCAGCGCCAGCACCGCAATGGGCGAGAGCGCTCCGTTCGTGGCGCCCCAGAGGCTGAGCACGCCGGATCCGGAAAGACTGCTGTTGTCGAAGGTGCCGGACCGGCGCGTGAGGAATCCAGCCAGCCGCGGCGCCGTCGCGTTCGATTCTGCGCTCACGACCAGCAGGCGGTTCGCATCAACGATGTAGTAGGCGAAGTGAAAACTCGTGCTGGCGCTCGTGAGGACAAAGGTGCCGCGTCCGTTGGCATCGGGTGTGCCGAGGACCCCCGTCACCGGCGCGGCGTTAAGGGCGCCGCTGCCGTTGGAATCGGCTCGGCCGACCGTCACCATGCCGCCGGCATCGATCGACACCGTGCCCGCCAGGCCCATCCGGCTGCTGTGAGCGTCCGTCCCGAGCAGGCCGAAGGCGTAGTCGCCAGCGAGCGCAGGCAGGTTAAATGCAGCGGGGTTTTGCAGCAGGAGCATTCCCGTGCCGGACTGGCTGTCGGCGCCGCTGATGAGCTGCACGCGGCCGCTCGTCAGGGCAGTGGTCACGGCATAGTCGTAGACCGGTGAAGAAGTCGCGCCGCTCAGCGCCAGCGTGCCGTTGTTGGACGTGCGCGTGGTGCAGGTGCCCGTAATGGTCTCCGCCACGGGTTTTTCCGCCGTGGTGTAGTCCTGGTAGCCGCTGACCGTCCCTGCCGTGGAAACATTGACACTGGCGGCGCCTACGGCCGGCAGGCCCTTGGAGAAACCCGAGTAGAGCAGCGCGTACTGTCCCGTGAGCAGGCAGGCCGCTGCGGGGTTGATCACCAGGGTGAGATCGACGGTGGCCGTGTGGGTGTTGGTGTCGGTGACCTGGACCTGGAAGTTGTAGGTCCCGGCGGCGGTCGGTGTACCACTGATCAGCACGAACGAGGTGGTGGACGTGCCCAGCGTCACGCCGGCCGGCAACGCTCCGGAGCCGGCCGAGAGCGCCCAGGTAAAGGGCGCGAGCCCGCCGGACGCCGTCACTCCGGCGGCATAGGGGCTGCTGACATTGCCCGGAAACAGGGGGGTCGGGTCGATGACCGGCGTGCCCATCACCACCAGCGTGGCGCTCGCATATTGCGTGGTGTCGGCGATGGAGGTGGCCGTAATGATGGGCGTCGTGGTCCCGGTAATACCCGTGGGTGCCGTGTAGGTCACCGTCGTGGTCGTGATATTGGAGAGCACACCGACCACGGCCGGGTCGCCCGGGAGTGTCCAGGTGACCCCCTGAGTGTTCGTATCGTTGGTCACCGTGGCGGTCAGCACCAGCGTCCCGCCTTGCTGCACCTGGGCACTGTTGGTCGAACTGCTCAAGGTGACGCCGGCGGTCGTGCCGACGGGGCCTGTGACCGCGGAGCGCGAACCGCCGCCGCCGCAGGCGGCCAAAGTTGCGGCCAATGCAGCCAACGCGGCCAGGAAGACGGCGCGGACGATGCGCCCAACCGGCGCGCAAGCGGAAACCCTCAAATCAGCTCTCCTAGAGTCTTGTCGGTTCGGCCCACCGGGGGGTGGGCGAGCCGCGTAGCATAGCGGCATTGAGGCCCATGAGTATCAAGAGGTTCGGGTGCGGCGGCGCCGGAATGCCAGCGCCGCAGCGCAGGCCAGGGCCAGTAGTTCATCGGGTGCCATGACGCCCCCGCCGCCGCCCGCGCTTAAGGCCACCGAATTGATGGTCTTCGAGGCCTGATCCTGCCGGCCGACACTGTCGGTGACGGTCAGCGTCACCGTGATGGGACGCAAGGCCGGGAATATGATCTTGGCCACCGCGCTGTCGGGATTTTCGATAGCGATATCGGGGCTGACG
>DATFUG010000055.1:0-16466 GCA_035261025.1 Steroidobacteraceae bacterium
CGTGGTCGCGCTCGGTTCCCACCATTCCGGCGTCATGGGCAACGACGACGAGCTGGCGCAGGAACTCGTGGCCTGCGGACGGCGCGCGGACGATCGCGCCTGGCAGCTCCCGCTCACCGAGGAGTACGGCGAGCAGCTCAAGACCAACTTCGCCGACGTCGCCAACGTCGCTGGTCGCGATGGTGGCGCCATCACGGCCGCGGCCTTCCTCGGCCGCTTTACCAAGGGACTGAAGTGGGCGCACCTGGACATCGCCGGCACGGCCTGGGGTTCCGGTAATAACAAGAATGCCACGGGCCGTCCGCTGGCACTGCTGGCCGACTTCCTGATCCGGCGCGCACGCGGCTGACCGCGCGCGAACCGAATGGTGGCGCGGGCAGAGTTTTTCATTCTGGAAGGGAGCGATCAGCGCGCGCGCTGGAGATTCGCCTGCCAGGCAATCGAGAAGGCATTCATCGCCGAGGAGCGCGTGCTCGTCTGGTTCGACAGCGACACTGAGCTCGCGGCCTTCGACGAGCTGCTGTGGACCTTTGCCGACCGCAGCTTCGTCCCGCATGAGCCCCTGGGCCCGGAATCGAGCTGGGAAGAGACTCCGGTACTGCTCAGCGCCGCGAGCCTGCCCGCCGCGGCACCGCAGGTCATCGTCAACCTGGCCGCGGGGCTTCCGGGAGGGATCGATCAGGCGGTCCGCATCGTCGAGATCATCGACTCCGATTCGGCCCGGCGCCAGGCCGGACGAGCGCGCTTCAAGCAGTACCGCGAACGCGGCATTGAGCCCGTGACCCACAAGAGCCTCGTCGCGGGCCCTTAAGCCATGGACAAGACCTACTCTCCGGCCCAGATCGAGCAGCGCTGGTACGCGCAATGGGAAGCGCAGGGCGGCTTTGCCCCGCGCGCTGATCCGCTCGCCCCGGCGTTCTGCATCATGATCCCGCCGCCCAACGTGACCGGCACGCTGCACATGGGGCACGCCTTCCAGGACACGATCATGGACGCCCTGACGCGCTTCCACCGCATGCGCGGCGACGCGGCACTCTGGCAACCCGGCACCGATCACGCCGGCATCGCCACGCAGATGGTGGTCGAGCGGCAGTTGAATGCCGAGGGTCGGCGGCGCACCGAGCTGACGCGTGAGCAGTTCCTGGCGCGCGTCTGGCAATGGCGGGCCCAGTCCGGCGGTACGATTGCACGCCAAATGCGGCGGCTCGGCGCTTCGGTCGATTGGTCGCGCGACCGCTTCACCATGGATGAGGGCATGTCGCAGGCGGTCACCGAGGCCTTCGTGCGCCTGCACGAGCAGCAGCTGATCTACCGCGGCAAACGCCTGGTCAACTGGGATCCCGTGCTGCTGACTGCCCTTTCCGATCTGGAAGTGCTGAGCGAGGAGGAAACCGGCTCGCTCTGGTACCTGCGCTATCCGCTGAGCGACGGAAATGGCGGACTGGTGGTGGCGACCACGCGCCCGGAGACGATGCTCGGGGACACCGCGGTCGCGGTTCATCCGGACGATGAGCGCTACCGTCATCTGGTCGGGAGCGAAGTCATCCTGCCGCTCATCGGCCGCCGGATTCCCGTCATTGCCGACAGCTACGTTGATCCGGCCTTCGGGAGCGGGTGCCTGAAGATCACACCGGCGCATGACTTCAATGACTACGCCGTCGCTCAGCGCCACCAGCTGCCGCTGATCAATGTCTTCACCCCCGACGCCCGTCTCAATGAGGCGGCCCCGCCGGCACTGCGCGGCCTCGATCGCTTCGAAGCGCGCACCAGAATTGTCGCAGAGCTGGAGGCGCGCGGTTTCATCGAGCGCATCGAGCCGCACCAGCTGACGGTGCCCAGGGGAGATCGGAGCGGAGCGATCATCGAGCCCTACCTCACCGATCAATGGTACGTGCGTGTCGCGGACCTGGCCGCGCCGGCGATCGCCGCGGTGGAAACGGGCCGGATCCGCTTCGTGCCCGGCAACTGGGACAAGACTTATTTCCAGTGGATGCGCAACATCCAGGACTGGTGCATCAGCCGCCAGCTGTGGTGGGGGCACCGGATTCCCGCCTGGTACGACGAGGAGGGCAATATCTTCGTGGCGCGCGATGCGCCCGCGGCGGCGGCACAGGCACGAGCACGGCACGGGCGTGAGGTGCCGCTGCGGCAGGACGAGGATGTGCTCGACACCTGGTTCTCCTCAGCGCTGTGGCCCTTCTCGACGCTCGGCTGGCCCGCCCGGACCAAAGAACTGGCGCGCTTCTATCCGGGGAGCGTCCTGGTGACGGGCTTCGACATCATCTTCTTCTGGGTCGCGCGCATGATCATGATGGGCCTGAAGTTCATGGACGAGGTGCCCTTCCGGGACGTCTACGTGCACGGCCTGATCCGAGACGGCGAAGGCCAGAAGATGTCCAAGTCCAAAGGCAACGTGATCGATCCGCTCGACATCGTCGATGGCATCGGCCTTGAAGCCCTCATCGCCAAGCGCACCGCGGGCCTGATGCAGCCCCATCTGGCGCCAGCGATCGAGGCGGCGACACGCAAGCAGTTCCCCCAGGGTATCGCCGCCCATGGCACCGACGCGCTGCGCTTTACCTTTGCCACGCTGGCGACGCACAGCCGCGATATCCGCTTCGACCTGCAGCGCGTCGCAGGGAATCGCAATTTCTGCAACAAGCTCTGGAACGCGGCCCGCTTTGTCATGCTGATGGTGGAACAGGGCGCAGCGCAAGACACAAGCGGGTCCGTGGAGCTGGCCCCTGCGGATCGCTGGATTCGCTCGCGGCTCGGTGGCGTCATCCGCGCGGTGGAACGGGCCTTCGCGGACTACCGCTTCGATTTCGCTGCGACGGCGCTGTACGAGTTCACCTGGCACGAGTACTGCGACTGGTATCTGGAACTCGCCAAGGCGGTGCTGCAGGATGCGGGTGCGGACGCTGCCCGGCAGCGCGGCACACGCCAGACTCTGCTCGCGGTGCTCGAGGCGCTGCTGCGCGTGCTGCACCCACTGATGCCCTTCATCACCGAGGAAATCTGGCAGCGGGTCGCGCCGCAATTGACCGGCGCCGCTCCGCCGGCGTCGGCGAGCATCATGCTCGCCGCCTGGCCGCATGCCGGTGACTTTCCCGCGGATGCCGCGGCCGAGCGCGATCTGCAGTGGCTGATGCAGGTGGTGCTGGGGGTGCGGCAGATCCGCGGAGAAATGGATATAAGTCCTTCTCGTAAGCTCCCGTTATTGCTACAAAATAGTTCGCCCGCAGACCTCGAGCTCGCGCAGCGCCACTTGCCTCTGTTGATGCGTCTGGCGGGTGTCGAGGCGCCGCAGCCACTGGCCGCTGGCGTCAAGGCGCCGCCTTCCGCGGTGGCGCTGGTGGGTGAGCTCACCTTGCTGGTGCCCATGGCGGGGCTCATCGACCCGACTGCCGAACTGTCGCGCCTTACGAAGCAGCTGCGCAAGACCGGCGAGGAAATCGCGCGCGCCAAGGCGAAGCTCGGCAACGAGAATTTCGTGCGCTCGGCACCCGTGGCGGTGGTCGAGCAGGAGCGCGATCGCCTGACGGAATTCGAACGCACCCGCTCCGGCCTCGAGCGGCAGCTCGCGCAGGTGCGCGCGCTGGGGAACAATCCGCCATGAGCCGGCTGCGGGACGCGATCGCCGCGGTCGAGCACGTGATCCTGGGCAAGCCCGCACAGATCCGCCTGTGCCTGGCGTGCCTCCTGGCCCGTGGCCACCTGCTGATCGAGGACGTGCCCGGCGTCGGCAAGACCACGCTGGCACACACCCTGGCACGGGTCCTCGGCCTTGAATGGCGCCGGCTGCAGTTCACCAGTGACCTGTTGCCTGCCGATGTCGTCGGGGTCTCGGTGTTCGATCGCACCACCCAGCAATTCCAGTTCCGCCCCGGGCCGGTGTTTACGCAACTGCTCCTGGCCGATGAGATCAATCGCGCCAGCCCGAAGGCGCAGAGCGCACTGCTCGAGGCCATGGAGGAGCGCCAGGTGAGCGTTGATGGGGTCACGCATCCATTGCCGGAGCCCTTCTTCGTGGTCGCCACCCAGAACCCGCACGATCAGCTCGGCGCCTACGGGCTGCCGGAATCGCAGCTGGATCGCTTCCTGATGCGCGTGGGGCTCGGCTATCCCGATCACCAGGCCGAGCGGGCACTGCTGCTGGCCGGCGAGCGCCACGAACTGCTGGAAGCGACGGCGCCGGTCCTCGGGCCCGCCGAACTGCTGGCGGCGCAGCGTGCGGTTCGCGCCATCTACGTGGCCGCGCCCCTGCTCGATTACGTGCAGGCGCTCGTGGCCCGCTCGCGCGCGCAATTCCAGCTCGGGCTCTCCCCGCGCGCGGCGCAGGGACTGGTGCGGGCGGCGCAGGGCTGGGCCCTGCTGGCCGACGAGCGCGCGGTCATGCCCGAGCACGTCCAGGCGGTCCTGCCCGCGGTGGCCGCCCATCGGCTCCAGTCCGCTGCCGGCGCCGGTGCCGCGGACGGCGCGCGGCTCGCGGGCGAGCTGGTCGCGGCGGTGCCGGTGCCCGTCTAGGCCAGCATGTACGCCGCGCTGCGCGATCGCTTCACCGCGCGAGTCGCGGCATGGGCGCGCCGGCGCCAGGGTCTGGATGAGCCGCCGCTGATCCTGCAGTCGCGGCGCCTGTACATTCTGCCCACCGCGCCGGGCCTGAGCTTCGGGTTGCTGCTGTTCGTGATGCTCATCGCCGGGCTCAACTACACCAACAGCCTGGCCCTCCTCCTGACCTTCGTGCTCGCCGCGTTTGTGCTCGTGGGCATGCACGAGTGCCAGCGCACGCTCAACGGGCTGGAACTGGTGCTGGCGCAAGCCGCGGACTGTTACGCAGGGACCGAGGGCCTGGTGGAACTGCGCTTCGTCAACCGCAGTGCCCAGGGACGACGCGCCCTCGCGGTGCGCAGTCCCGGAACGCGCGCCAGCCATTTCGACCTGGACGCCAGCGCGCAGATCACGGTGCAGCTCCCCTTCCAGGCGATGCGCCGCGGCCGGCAGCGCATCGAGCGCCTCGAACTCGCCAGCACCGCTCCCTTCGGGCTGTTCCGCTGCTGGACCTGGCTGCACCTGCCACTGGAGGCGATCGTGTATCCGCAGCCGCTCGGCACGCGCCCGCTCCCGCGCGGTGGCGAGAGCCGCAGCTCGCTCGAGTCGCGCGCCAGCTCACCGGCCGAAGAAGAGTGGACGAGCCTGCGCCACTACCAGCCGGGCGACAGCCCACGCAGCATTGCGTGGAAAGCCTGGGCGCGTGGCGCGCCGCTCATGGTGGCCCAGTATCAGGGCACGGGCGGCAGCGAGCATCTGCTCAGTTTCGCGGGACTGGAAGGCCTAGGCCTGGATGCCAGGCTCAGCCAGCTCTGTGCCTGGGTTCAGGACTGCGCGCGCCACGATGCGGCCTGCGCACTGCAACTGCCGGGCGTCGAGTTACCGCTGGGACGGGGCCCCGCGCACCGCACCAGCCTGCTGCGCGCCCTGGCCTTGTACGGGAGCGACGCCGCTTGAACGTCCCCGCACCGCAAACGCCGCTGCCCGTAGCGCAAAGTCCGGGTCGCGCCGCCGCGGGCTTAGGGATCACCGCACTGCTGGTGACCGCGGCGCTGAACTGGCAGCACCTCGCGTGGTGGTGCCTGCCGCTGCTGGTATTGGCGAGCGCACTGCACTACCGCGCCACGCTACGCGGTCAGGCCCTGCCTAGCACCGTGGCGCGGTTCGGCCTGGCGCTGATCCTGACGGCGGGCGTGCTCGCCAGCTTTCGCACACTCAACGGGCTGGCCGCCGGCGCCACGCTGCTGGCGGCGATGACGGCCGCGAAGCTCTTTGAAGCGCGTGCGGTGCGCGACTGGTACGTCATCGTGGGTGCGACCCTGTTCCTGCTGCTCGCCGCCTGCCTGGACCGACAGCAGCTCTGGCGCCTGCCGCTCTACGCGTTCAGTCTGTGGCTCAGCGTAGCGGCCCTGCGCGGCCTGGGCGGGGGCGCGCCGCAGGGGGCCCCGACGCTGCTGCGTGAATCGGCGCGCCAGCTGCTCTATGCAGTGCCGCTGGCGATCGTGCTGTTTCTGTTTTTCCCGCGGCTCCCCGGTGCTTTCTGGTCGCTCTCGAGCGATGACTCGGCCATCACCGGCCTGGCCGACCAGATGAGCCCGGGCAGCATCGCGCAGCTCACGGAATCCGACGAGCCGGCTTTGCGCGCGCGCTTCGAGGCGGAACTGCCGCCGGTTCAGGAACGCTACTGGCGCGGCCCGGTGCTGCATGACTTCGACGGTTTTACCTGGCGCCGCCACCGCGGCGTGCCTGCCGCCCCCAACGCCGTGAAGTTTCGCGGGACCGCTTACCGCTACAGCCTCACGCTGGAGCCTAATTCACACCGCACGGTCGTTGCGCTGGAACTCGCCAATCCCGCCGGCGCGCCGTTCGCCCAGTTCACCGACGATTTCCAGCTTATCTCGCGCCGCCCGCTCACCGAGCCGCAGGCCTTCGAACTCAGCTCTTACCCACAGGCCCAGCGCGGCGGCGAGCTGTCGGGCGAGGCCCGGCGCATTGATCTGGCGCGGCCGGAAGACCGCAATCCGCGGGCCCGCGAGCTGGCGCTGCGCCTGCGCGCGAGCGCCGCGGACGACGACGCCTTTGTCGTCAGCGTGCTCAACTACCTCCGCGACGGCGGCTTCGTCTACACGCTGGCGCCGCAACGGCTCGGGCGCGATTCCGTTGATGACCTGCTGTTCAGGACGCGCGAGGGATTCTGCGGCCACTACGCCTCAGCCTTCGTCGACCTGATGCGCGAGGGTGGCGTGCCGGCACGCGTGGTGACCGGTTACCTGGGCGGTGTCTGGAATCCGATCGGTGGCTACCTGCTGGTGCGCCAGGCGGATGCGCACGCCTGGGCGGAGGTGTGGCTGGCGGGGCGCGGCTGGGTGCGCGCCGATCCGACGGCGATGGTGGCGCCGGAACGATTGAATCGTGAGTTGTTGCAGTTCGGTGCCGGCACGGCTGGCTCCGCTCTCCACCTGGGCGCCGCCAGCCACTGGATAACGACCTTGCTGCAAAGCTGGGACGCGTTGAACGCCTGGTGGCAGGATGAGGTCGTCGGCTTCAATTTTGCGCGGCAACTCAATCTTGCCGATTGGCTCGGCTTCGGCGACCGCGACTGGCAGACACTCGCCATCGCCCTGGGTGCGGGCATGGCCGCCTGGTTGCTGTGGATCGCCTGGTCGCTGCGCCGGATCGCGGGACCTAAGCGCCCCGATGCGCTCGAGCGAGCCTGGCGGCGCATTGACCGGCGAGTGCGCCGCGCCGGACACCCGCGCGCACCGCCCGAGGGCGTCATCGACTATTGCGCGCGGCTGGCGCGCACGCAGCCCGCCGCTGCCGCAGCCCTGGCGCCGCTGGCACGCCGCTACGCCCTGCTGCGCTATGGACCACCGGTGCCGGCCGCCGAACTGCGTGCGTTCGGACTTGAAGCGAGGCGCTTCCGCTTCCCGCGCGGGTAGCCGAGCGCTTCCCTTCCTGCCCGGCGCACTAGCCTCGCATTTCGGCCGGTTCGACCAGACGCACGCGCCACAGCAGCACCCCGCCGGCGCCGAACAGCAGCATCAAGGACGATACGCCGACGCGCGAGCTGCCACTGAGCGTCGCCATGACGCCGACCAGGACCGGTCCCAGGACTGCGGCGAACTTGCCGAGCATGTTGTAAAAGCCAAAATACTCCCCGGAGCGTTCGCGCGGGATCAACTTTGAATACAGCGAGCGCGACAGGGACTGGACGCCGCCCTGCACGGTGCCCACCATCACGGCCATCGCGTAGAACTGCCAGGCAGAGCGCAGGAACAGCGCCCAGACGCTTACGAACACGAACACGGTCAGCCCGATCAGGATGGCGCGCCGCGCACCGATGCGATCGCCGAGCCGCCCGAAGATGAGGGCCGATGGAAGGGAGATGAACTGCACCAGCAGCACCGCCTGGATCAGCGCCGAGTTGGGCAAACCCAGTTTGCTGCCAAAGTCCACCGCCATCTGCTGCAGGGTGCCGATGCCGTCGATGTACAGCCAGTAGGCGAACAGGAAGCCACGCACCGTTTTGTCGGACAGGACTTTCCGGATGGTGCCCCACAATTCAGCCCAACCCGGCGATTCCACGGTAGGCGGCGCTTCCGGGACACGGCGAAACAGCGGCACGGTGAAGAATGCCCACCAGATGGCCACGTCGAGAAAGGCCAGCCGCGTCGCGGCAATCCAGTCGCTCAGGCCGAACCATCCGGGAAACAGGGCGAGCAGCACATTCAGCAGCAGCAACAGACCGCCGCCGAGGTATCCGGCCGCGAAGCCGTAGGCCGAAACGCGATGGGCCTCCGCCGGCGAGGCGACCTGCACGATCAGGGCGTCCTGGAACGATGAACCGGCGTAGTAACCCACCGATGCCACGGCAAACACCGCCAACGCCCATTGCCACTCGCCCCGGCCCACGGCCGCGAGCAGCGCCGTGGCCACCACGCCGATGACGGTAAAAATCCCCAGCCAGAGTTTCTTCTGCCCACGGCGATCGGCATAAGCGCCGAGCCAGGGCGCCAGCAGCATCACCACCAGGCTCGCGCTGGAATTGGCGAGCCCCAGGTAAAGGGTCGAGCGCGTCGCCGGCAGATCTGCCCCCCAGTACTTGCCCAAAAAGAGCGGAAAGAAGACGACCAGCACCGTGGTCGCGAAGGCGTGATTGGCCCAGGCGGTCAGTGCCCACGCCCGTTGCGCGCGCCGCCTGGGAATTCCGCTCAGCGTGGTTTCATTCACTGGCATGGGCGAGATGCTCCCGTGTTTCGCTGAAGCGCAGCTCCGGCCAGCGTTCGATCGTCAACTGCAGGTTGACCCGCGTGGGCGCCAGATACACCAGCGCTCCACTGTGATCACGCGCCAGGTTGTCGTGCGCCTTCACCTGGAATTCTTCCAGCTTGCGCTCATCCGTACTGCTGATCCAGCGTGCCGTGTGTACCGTGATCGCCTCGAATACGCACTGGACCGCGTACTCATCGGCCAGCCTGAAGGCCACCACCTCGAACTGCAGGGGTCCGACCGCGCCGAGAATCAGCTCGGCGTTGCGCAGCGGCCGGAACAGCTGCGTGGCGCCCTCCTCGCACAGCTGCGCGAGCCCTTTGGCCAGCGCCTTCATGCGCAAGGGGTCCTTGAGTACCGCGCGCCGGAACATTTCGGGGGCGAAATCAGGAATCCCCGTGAATGCCAGGGCCTCGCCTTCGCTAAAGGTGTCGCCGATATTGATGGTGCCGTGATTGTGCAAACCGATGATGTCGCCCGCGTACGCTTCCTCGGTCTGCTCGCGATCCGCGGCCATGAAGGTCAGCGCGTCGGCGACGCGCACTTCCTTGGCAAGGCGCGCGTGATACAGGCGCATGCCGCGCCGGTAGCGCCCGGAGCACAGGCGCAGGAAGGCGATCCGGTCGCGGTGCCCGGGATCCATGTTGGCCTGGATCTTGAAGACGAAGCCCGTCAGTGGCTCCTCCAGCGGCTCGACCCTGCGTTCCCGTGCCAGGCGCGCGAGCGGCGCCGGCGCGTGCCGCACAAAGGCACGGAGCAGTTCTTCGACGCCAAAGTTGCTGATGGCTGACCCGAAAAATACCGGCGTCTGCTTTCCGGCCCGGTAGGCGGCCAGATCGAACTGCGCGCTTGCGCCGCGCACCAGCTCCACCTCGGTCAGGAAGGCCGCGGCGCCCTCGCCCAGCAACGCGCGCGCCTCCAGCGATTGCAGGCCATCGATCACGCGATTGCCACCAACGCGCCCGCGCTCGCCGGCCTCGTAGACGTAGATGCGGTCTTCGGGCAGGTGATAGATGCCGGCCAGGTCACGGCCCATGCCGATCGGCCAGGTGATCGGCGTCGGGTGTATTTTCAGCACCGCCTCGATTTCGTCGAGCAGCTCGATCGGCGCGCGGCCGTCACGGTCCAGCTTGTTGACGAACGTCATGATCGGCGTGTCGCGCAGGCGGCACACCTCCATCAGGCGCACGGTGCGCTGCTCGACACCCTTGGCGCAGTCGATCACCATCAGCGCCGAGTCCACGGCCGTCAGGGTGCGGTAAGTGTCCTCGGAGAAATCCTCGTGCCCCGGAGTGTCCAGCAGATTGACGATGCACTCCCCGTAGGGAAACTGCATCACCGAACTGGTGATTGAGATGCCACGCTGCTGCTCGAGGCGCATCCAGTCGGAGGTTGCGTGGCGCGTGGCCTTGCGCCCCTTGACGGTGCCGGCCATCTGGATCGCGCCGCCGAACAGCAGCAGTTTTTCAGTCAGCGTGGTCTTGCCCGCGTCGGGGTGCGAGATGATCGCAAAGGTGCGCCGCCGCAGGATCTCCTGGTCGAAGGCGGGCATCGTCCCTGTCCGGCCGGACAGCGCTGCGCTCACTGAGGGCCCAGCGTGCGCCGCATGACCAGGGCATCCTCACGGCCGGCCGGTGTCTGGTAGTAACCACGCCGGACGCCCACCTGCCGGAAACCCAGCCTCTCGTACAGGCGGATGGCACCGACATTGGCCGGCCGCACCTCGAGAAAGACCAGGGTCGCCCCGGCGGCGGTGGCGAGGGACAGCAGGTGCCCGATCAGCGCCCGCCCGAAGCCGCGGCCCCGGAACTCCTCGCGCACGCACACGTTCAGCAGATGCGCCTCTCCGGCGCCGCTGGCGATGACTCCGAAGCCGACCAGGGCGGCGTCAAATTCCAGCACGATGCTGCCATAGCCGACGCGCAGGCAGTCCCGCAGGATGCCCTCCGTCCATGGGAAGGGATAGGAGCGCTGCTCGATTTCGATGACCGCCCCAATGTCGGCCTCGTTCATCGGCCGCACGCTCATCTGCGGCAGGTCGAAGGCATCGCTGGCCGCGCTCACGGTGCTCAGGCGCTCCCGCCGGGTGCGGCAGCGCGCCGGCGCGCCAGCTCGCTGCGCACGAAGCGCAGATCGTCCCAGGCCCGGCGTTTTTCCCGCGGACTGCGCAGCAGGTAGGCCGGATGGTAGGTGACGATCAGGGGCGTGCCCCGCGTGCCGAAATGATGCACAGCGCCGCGCAGCTTGCCGATCGGCGTATCCGTCGCGAGCAGGGTCTGGGCCGCGACCCGCCCGACCGCGAGCATCAGCCGTGGTCCGAGCAGATCGATCTGGCGATGCAGGTAGGGCATGCAGCAGCGCACTTCCTCGGGCAGGGGATCGCGATTGTCCGGCGGCCGGCACTTGATGATGTTGGCGATGTACACACTCGAGCGCGGCCAGCCTGCGGCCAGCAGCATCGAGTTCAACAGTTGCCCGGAGCGACCGACGAAAGGCTCACCCTGGCGGTCCTCATCCGCCCCCGGTGCTTCGCCGATCACCAGCAGCTCGGCTCCAGGATCGCCGACTCCGAAAACCGTCTGGGTGCGCCGCTCATGCAGCCGGCAGCGCACGCAGACCGCCACTTCGTCGGCAAGCGCACGCCAGTTGGCGGCCAATCCGGCCACCCTTTCCGGCATCGGCGGCGGCAGTGGCGATGGCGGTGCCGACGCGGGCGGCGCCGCCGGCCCGCGCAGCACCCAGGATTCGAGCCCCAGGGCCTCCAGGTACTGCGCACTGCGCAGATCGCGGCCCAATTAGGCGCGCTCCCGGCGCCGCAGGAGCCGCCGCAGGCGCCGCACCATCCAGGCGAGCGGCGGAAACAAGGCGTAAGCGCCGAAGCTGATGAGCAGCGCGCGTGAAGGGTCGCCGGCGATCACCACGAACACCAGGACGGCCACCACCAGCCACGCGAAGCGCACCGGACGCATCAGGTCGAAATTCTTGAAGCTCGGAAAGCTCAAGGGACTGACCATCAGCGCGCCCGCGACCGCAGTGACTGTAAAGGCGGCGATCAGGCCGAGCAGCCCAGGCTCGCGCCACTCGGTCGACGCCCAGACGAAGCCGGAAACCACGGCCGCGGCCGAGGGACTCGGCAGGCCCTCGAAGTAGCGTTTGTCCTGGGTTGCCACCCGGGTGTTGAAGCGCGCCAAGCGGAGCGCCGCTGTGACTGCGTAGAAAAACGCCGCCAACCAGCCCAGCCGCCCCCAGGCGCGACCGTATTCGGCGATGCGTGCGACACCCCATTGGTAGGAAACGATAGCGGGCGCCACGCCAAAGGCCACCATGTCCGCGAGGCTATCGTATTCCTTGCCGAAGGCACTCTCGGTGTGCGTCAGGCGTGCCACGCGGCCGTCGAGCCCGTCGAACAGCATGGCCACGAAGATCGCTATGCCGGCACGTTCGAAATTCCCGTCGATCGCGGCGACGATCGCGTAGAAGCCCGAAAACAGGCACCCCGTCGTCAGCAGATTGGGCAGCAGGTAAATGGCGCGCCGGCGGGGCCGGACAGGCTCGGCGGATTCGTGATCGTCCATGAGCCCGACATGATAGGGGCCCACCTGCACGGCGTCCAACCAGCGGGCCGGGCCCGTGTGCGCGCATCTGCTAGGATTGCCGGCGCATTCACCACCGACAATCATTGCATGCGACTTTCCCAGTATCCGATCAACACGACCAAGGAAACTCCGGCTGAGGCCGAGGTGCTCAGCCACCAGCTCATGCTGCGTGCCGGCCTGGTGCGGCGCGTCGCCGCGGGCATCTACAGCTGGCTGCCCTTCGGGCTGCGTGTGCTGCGCAAGGTCGAGGCCATCGTGCGCGAGGAGATGGACCGCGCCGGAGCACTGGAACTGCTGATGCCGGCGATCCAGCCCGCCGAGTTGTGGCAGGAATCGCACCGCTGGTCCGAATACGGCCCTGAGTTGCTGCGCGTGCAGGACCGGCACGAGCGGCAATTCGTGTTCGGGCCCACCCACGAAGAGGTCATCACCGACATCGCGCGGCGCGAACTGCGCAGCTACCGCCAATTGCCGGTCAATTTCTACCAGATCCAGACCAAGTTCCGCGACGAAGTGCGGCCGCGCTTTGGCGTGATGCGTGCCCGCGAGTTCATCATGAAGGACGCCTATTCCTTCCACCTCGACGAGGCTTCGTTGCGCGCCGGGTATGCGGCCATGCGCGAGGCCTACACGCGCATGTTCACGCGCATGCAGCTCAATTTTCGCGCCGTGCAGGCGGACTCCGGCGCGATCGGTGGCAACGTTTCGGAGGAATTCCAGGTCCTGGCGGATTCCGGCGAGGATGCGATCGCGATCAGCGACAGTGACGGCTTTGCCTCCAACGTCGAGCTGGCGCCGGCCGCTCCACCGACCGGCCCGCGGCCCGCGGCCCGCGCCTCACTGGAGGAAGTGGCCACGCCGGGCATGAAGACCATCGCTGCGGTCAGCGCCTTTCTGGGCACGCCACCCGGGCAGTGCCTGAAGACCCTGCTCGTCGATGGTGCCGACGGCGGGGCCGTCGCCCTCGTGCTGCGCGGTGATCACGAACTCAACGCGCTCAAGGCGAGGAACCTCCCGGGTGTGGCCAACCCGCTGCGCATGGCAGGCGCGGCCACGATCCAGGCCGCGAGCGGCGGCGAAGCCGGGTACCTGGGGCCACGCGGCCTGAACTGCCCGATCTACGCCGATCATGCCGCACTCCACACGGTGGACTTTGTCTGCGGCGCGAATGCGCCGGATCTTCATCTGCGCGGCGTGAACTGGGGGCGGGACCTGCCGGAGCCCATGGCCGCCGATCTGCGCAACGTGGTCGACGGCGATGCCAGCCCATCGGGCCACGGGCGGCTCAAGATCGTGCGCGGCATCGAGGTAGGGCACATCTTCCAGCTCGGCAGCAAGTACAGCACCGCGATGAACGCCACGGTGCTGGACGAATCGGGCAAGGCCGTCACCGTACTGATGGGCTGCTACGGCATTGGTGTGACGCGCATCGTGGCGGCGGCGATCGAACAGAATCACGATGAGCGCGGCATCATCTGGCCCGCTCCGCTGGCACCCTTTCATGTGGCACTCATTCCGCTCAATCTGCAAAAATCAACCCAGGTGCGCAGCGCCGCCGACGCGCTGTACGCGGCACTGGGCGCCGCCGGGATCGAGGTGCTCTACGATGACCGCGACGCCCGCCCAGGCGTCAAGTTCGCGGACGCCGAGCTGCTCGGTATTCCCCACCGCCTGGTGCTGGGCGAGCGGGGCCTGGAAGCGGGGACCTGCGAATACCGCCATCGGCAGGCCACGCAGAACGAGGACATCCCGCTTGCCTCCATCGCCGCGTTCGTCCGCGCCCGGCTCGAGGCTTAAGGCGGCGCGTCTGGCGGCCGCCTGGCCGGTGCCGGCCTTCGCCCTGCTGGCGCTGCTCCTGGCGCCCGCGATCCGGGGCGGCGCCGCCCCAGGGGCCGCGGGAGCGCAACGCGACCCGGAATTGCGCGCGGTGGTGCAGCAGGCGATTCAGTCTGCGCAATGCTTCGGCAACCAGTACGACTCGGCCGTCTGGTACACGCTGATGGAACCACGGCTCCGGCGCTACTTGAGCGATCGCGAGGAACGCCTGGACGTGCTGCGCACCGTCTACTGTGAAACCCATCGACCCGGTGCGGCCCCGCTCCCACCCGGACTGGTGCTCGCGGTGCTCGAAGTCGAGAGCCGCTTCGATCGCTGGGCCGTCTCCGCCACCGGTGCAGTCGGACTGATGCAGGTCATGCCCTACTGGCCCGAGCAGCTCGGCATGCAGCGCCGGGAGCTGGTGGGAGTCGAGGCGAATATCCGCATGGGCTGCGCGATCCTGCGTCACTACCTGGCCACCGAGCACAACGACGTGCGCCGGGCGCTCGGCCGCTACAACGGGAGCGTGCGCAGCCGCGATTACCCGGACCGGGTCGTGACGCGCTGGACGCGCTTCTGGAACGGCGCCGACGATCTCGGCCGCGGTTGAAGAATCCCGGGGAAGGTCCGGTACCGCTCAGGCGAGGCGTCGCGCCAGGGCATCGCGAATGAAGGGCACCGTGAGGCGGCGCTGCGCGGCCAGGGCGGCGGTGTCGAGCTCGTCGAGCAGCGCGAACAGGCTCGCCGTGTCGCGCGGCAAGCGGCGCTGCAGATAGAGCGCCGATTCTTCGGGGAGCTCGAAGCCGCGCTGCCGGGCGCGCAGCCGCAGGGCCACGCACTGCTCCGATTCCTCCAGCGCGTACAGCCCAAGGCGTTGACCAGCGGCGCAACGCGAAGCGAGGTCGGGCAGTGCAAACGGCAGCTGCGCCGGTACTTCACGCGCCGCCATCACCAGGCTGGCGCCCCGCTCCTCGCAATCGCGGTACAGGGCAAACAGTTCGCGTTCCCATTCAATCTGCCCCACCACCATCGCCAGCTCATCGACGCACAGGCACTTCGCGCCCTGCCACTCGCCCAGTGCGGCAGCCCCCAGCGAACTGAGCTGGCTGAGCGGCAGGTACAGCGCCGTGGTGCCGGCGCGCGCACAGATCGCCTGCAGCAGATGCGTCTTGCCGCTGCCGGCCGGGCCGTACAGCCACGTCAAACCCGGCGGCGCGTGCTCGGCGAGCGTCAGGAGCTGTGCGACGACCGCGGCATTCGGTCCGGCATGAAAGCTCTCGAACAGCGCCCGGTCGTGGGGGCGCACGCTCAGCGGGAGCTGGCGCATCGGCGGGCCTGTTCAGCCCTGCGCCGCGATCTGCAGCGCGCGCCCGGTGAATTCGCGCAGATAGGCCGCGCCGCTGATGAGCACGGTCAGAGTGACGGCCGCGGCCAGCGCGTCGATCACGGTCTGAGGTGGCTGGCCAAATCCGGCGCGCAGCACCACCAGGCTGACGTACAGGATCTGCAGCAGGGTGTTGATCTTGCTGGTGAGGATGGGGCGGCCGTGCAGGGCGCCCCAGCCGATGCGATAAGCGAGCGCGCCCAGGCCGATCATGAAGTCGCGTCCTACTGCGATGAGGCCCAGCCAGGCCGGTACCTGGTGCAGCCAGCACAGCACCAGGAACACGGACACCAGCAGCAGCTTGTCCGCCAGCGGGTCAAGGAGTTTTCCCAGCCGGCTCGCCCAGCCAAAGCGCTTGGCCAGCCAGCCGTCCAGCCCATCGCTGGCCGCCGCGAGCACGAACAGCAGCAGCGTGAGGCGATATTCACCCGCCGCCAGGCTCCCGACGATTGGCCAGATTAGCGCAATGCGCAGCACGCAGATGATGTTGGGCAGGTGACGCATCCGTTCAGCTACTATATCGCGCCCTATTATTAGAGTCCGCATGAACGACAGGCGCAGTTACAGCTATCGCGATGCCGGCGTCGACATCGATGCCGGCGATGCGCTGGTGGAGCGGATCAAGCCGCTCGTGAAGCGCACCCAGCGCCCCGAGGTGCTGGCGGGCATCGGCGGCTTCGGCGCGCTGGTGGAAATCCCGGCGGGCTATCGGCGGCCGGTGCTGGTCGCGGGCACGGACGGCGTGGGCACCAAGTTACGGCTCGCCATCGAAACGCATCGCCACGACACGATCGGCATCGACCTGGTCGCCATGTGTGCCAACGATGTGATCGTACAGGGCGCCG
>DATFUG010000056.1:0-5120 GCA_035261025.1 Steroidobacteraceae bacterium
CTGGAGCTGATGCGCCAGCCCTACACCGGCTGCAACCCACGCGGCCTGCTGCTGGCGCGCGACAAGGTGCTGTGCAAGCAGCTGCTCGCCTTCCATCGCATCCCGACGCCGCAGTTCGCCGTGTTCCGGCGTGGCCAGCACCTGCGGGTGCCGCAGCGGCTGAAGTTTCCGCTGTTCGTGAAATCGGCGACCGAGGACGCCTCGCTCGGCATCGCCCAGGCCTCGGTGGTGGAGGACGCGGCACACCTGCGCGAGCGCGTGCAATTCATGCATGAGCAGATCGGCTCGGACGCACTGGTCGAGGAATACATCGCCGGGCGCGAGCTGTACGTCGGCGTGATCGGCAATGAGCGCCTGAGCCGGCTGCCGGTCTGGGAGATGCGCTTCGGCTCGTTGCCGGAAGGACTTCCGGCCATCGCGACCCGCAAGGTCAAGTGGGACCGCGCCTACCAGAAGAAATACGAGATCACCACCAGCGAGGCGAGCGACCTGCCGCCGCTGGTGATGGCGCGCATCGACCGGCTGGCACGGCGCATCTATCGTGCCCTGCATCTCTCGGGCTATGCGCGCATCGACTTCCGCATGCGCGAGGATGGCAATCTGTATGTGCTGGAGGCCAATCCCAACCCCAACATCGAGCGCGAGGAGGACTTCGCCGCCGCGGCCCGGGCCGCGGGTGTAGGCTATCCGAAGCTCCTCGACCGCATCATGCGGCTGGGGCAGGCTTACCGCGCCGCCTGGCGCACCGACTACGCGTGAGAGTGGCCATGGACATGCAGCGCCGAGCGCTCAAGCGGGGAATCGCCCTGATGCTGGCGGCCAGCGGCGTGGTCGCGCTGGCGGGCTGCTCGAGCCAGGCGGACCTGCGCAAGACGCAGCTGGCCACGCTCGCCGAACAGCTGCCGGGCAACTACGGCAATCCGCAGCAGGCGCTGACCATCATGCGGGTGGCGGCGCCGCTGGTCGGCGATCAGATTTTCTACCTGCGCGAGACGGCGGCCAACGACGCGCGCCGGATTGTCAGCGAGCGCATCTGGAGCCTGCAGGTCAGTGCCGATGGGGGCATCGTCGGCGGCGTGTACGCGCTCGAGGAACCCGACCGCTGGCACATCGGTACGGAGAGCCCCGAACTGTTTCGCTCGCTCCTGATGCGCGACCTGCGGGCGCTTCCGGGGTGCGAGCTGCTGTGGACGAGCAGCGCGCATGGGTTCAGTGCCACGAGCGCCAGCGCGCGCTGCCCGCAGCACTGGCGGCTCGAAGCCGACACCATCGCCTTCAGCGAGCGGGCTGGTGCGGAAGTGCCGCCGGAATCGTATTTTCAGCTGGTCCGCCGGCCGTGATCGACGTCGGCGAATCGCAGGTGCAGGGCGTGGGCGAGGTCATCCGCCTCGCCGTGGCGCCGGTCTTCCTGCTCTCCGGCGTCGGCATCATGCTGACGGTGTTCACCAACCGCCTGGCGCGTGCGGTCGACCGGGCGCGTACCCTGGAGCGCGAAGCGGCGGCCGAGCCCGCGGAAGCACGCGCGCTGGAGCTGCACCAGTCCCTTGCCTCGCTGGCCCAGCGCGGGCGGCTGCTGGGCATCGCGATCGCGCTGTGCACCATCTGCGCGCTGCTGGTGGCGGTCGTGGTGGTGGTGCTGTTTGCCGGGGAATCGTTCAACATCCGCGTCACTTACGCGATCGACGGCCTGTTCATCGCCGCGATGCTGAGCTTCATCGGAGCGATCCTGTGCTTCCTGCGCGAAGTGTTCATCGCCACGAGCACGTTGCGGATCGGACACCGAAGATTGTCGTGAATGGAAGGCAAATAAGGCGAGCATTCGACCCGCTTGCTATTTAAAGCACGGTTACGGCACGCGCGGTGTGGATTCGGCACGTGCGCCGTCGAACTGGGATGTCGATTAATCGGATGATCGCAACCGCTGCCAAGCGGACGTTTGAACGCATCCGTCGAATCTCGCAATCGCGAACAGTCAGCTCCAGGTCGCCCATTGTACTGTTGCCTTGTGCCGCAGTCCTTTGGCGTCGAACCTCTCCAGTCTGAACGTTCGTCAGTCACTGACATCGATCGAGACCGCCGCTGCGCCCGCACGGCATCGGGTATTCACCGGATCGATGCTTACCGTGTTTCCATGCACCCATGTTCAAGCGTTTGCCGGAGGCAGAATCAGTGCGCTGCAGCGTAAAAAGATCGCCCGAGTATGCGGCATTTTGTTGGGATGAACCTCCACTGCACAACGCCAGCTCGGGCGGGTTTGTACGGGTGGCGCGCGGTGGGGGCAGGCAGCCCGGAGTTTTCGGCACAACGTGGGAGATCACAAATGCGCGCCCATTCCGATGGATGGATTTCTGGTTGGCCCGTCGTCATTGCATTGCTGCTGGTGTTGGCGACCCCAGCTCCCGCGGCGCAATCACTGAGCAACCCGAAGCACTTCTTCTGGGCGCCCGGCCAGCCCAACACGCCGAGCGCATCGGCGCTGGCCAATGACCTCATTTATCACGGCGGCAATGTGGGTTCCGGCGCGATCGGCGTGGAGACTGTGCCGGCGACCTACCTGATCTTCTGGGGACCCGATTGGGCGAATGGCTTCACCACGACCGACGCCAACGGGAGCACCTATACGAGCCAGCAACTGCAGAACTATGTGACTTCGTTCCTCGGCAATGTCGGCGGCACGTCCTGGGCCGCCA
This sequence comes from Steroidobacteraceae bacterium, assembly GCA_035261025.1. Taxonomy (GTDB): domain Bacteria; phylum Pseudomonadota; class Gammaproteobacteria; order Steroidobacterales; family Steroidobacteraceae; genus FEN-1191. Next base: position 2,691 of record DATFUG010000056.1, read on the forward strand.
TCCAGGATGAGTACTGCAACAACGTACCGGCGGGGACGACCAGCTGTGCCCTGGTGGGCGGCGGCAGCTATGTAACCAATCCGCGCAAGCAGCTCAAGGGGGTGTGGACCGATCCGGCGCCCGTGCCGAGCGACATCGTGACCTTGGGCCTGGCGGAGAACCTGGCGGACGATCCACTCGCTGCGGAAGCGATACGCGCCGCAGCGCACTTCGGCTACGACCCGCAGGCAACCTACATCATCCTGACGCCGCCCACGACGATCGGCACCGGGCAGCCTGTCTACTGCGGCTATCACACGCAGACCACCAGCGTTGACGGTTACGGCAATCCCCATCGTGTGCAATACGCGTTCATACCGTTCCTCAACGCGAACTGGCCGTTGCTTGGCACCGGGGGTTGCGGAATGAATTCGGTCAACGTAATCAGCGACAGCTTCGGGCACGGCGTCTTTGACGGCTACAGCATCGTCGTCGGCCACGAGTATGCAGAGGCGGTTACCGATCCCGATAACGTCGCGAGCAATCAGGACGGATGGAACGATATCCAGGGGAGCGAGAACGGCGACAAGTGCGCCTGGACCGCTCTGGCCAACGTCTCCATGAACAATCACACGAAGTTCGCCGTGCAACCGTTGTGGAGCAACAGAGCCTTCGATGGCGCCGGCCAGGGCTGCGTGCGTTCTGCGGCTACCAACCCTCATGCCATGCCGGCGGTCGGACTCATGCCGCCGACCGAGGATGTCTGCATGACGACAGGGATCTGCCCGCCCGGGGTTGCCGCCGGACAGCCGATGCCGGTCAATATGGCCTATTTCGGGGGTAACGTGCAGACGAGACCAAAGGTCTACCTCATCCTCTGGGGCTGGGGCGAGCCTGGCGCGTTCGATCACACCTCAGCCACCCACTCCGCGAGCGATCCGGACGGTGTGGGCGCACTGATGAGGCGTTTTGCGGCGGCGATCGGCGGAACGTCGTGGGGCAAGGTCTCCGCCCAGTACTACCAGAGCAATTACAACGGGACCTATTCCAACGTCGGCAATCCCGGGCACGAACTAGTGGGCGTCTGGTACGACAACACCAATCCCATACACGACAATCTGAGCCCGCTCGAGCTCGCCCAGGAAGCGGCCCGTGGTGCGCTGCAGTTCGGTATCGGAGATCTGAGCAATGCGCAGGTGGTGGTTGCGACGCCGCAGAAGTTCAACGAGGCGGGCTTCAACCAGAACTCCTACTGCGCCTGGCACGATTTCACGACGCCACTGTCCTACCCTGGGGTGACGGCGGGCATGGCGTTCGTGAACATGCCTTATGTGCTCAACGCCGGCGGCGGATGCGGAAAGGACTTCGTCAATCCCGCGCCGACGGGCGATCTTGACGGCGTCACAATCGTGCTCGGTCATGAAATCGCGGAGACGTTCACTGATCCGGGTGCGGAGTCGTCGGCAGGGCTGGTCCAGTACGGCGCCTGGTACGACTACCAGGGTTGGGAAATCGGTGACAAATGCGCGTGGGTGGGAGACGGGCTGCAGGTCCCCGGTGCCCCCTTTAACATGGTCGGGAACGACGGAGCTGCCTACCCGGTTCAGACACTGTGGAGCAATTCGAGCCTCAACGGGATCGGCTACTGCTCTGGAGGATTGTGAGCCGCGACGTCCCCCTCCCGCTTGACTCCTAGATTGGTGATGCAGTGGTAATGGGTTCGTACATGGAATTTACTGGCACGACCGTAAAGATTCGAACTCCAGACCTTCTGGTTTGTAGGCGCTTTTTGACAAGTACAGGTATATATTAATCAATCACTTGCAGCGCTTGCCAGTCGCATATACAGCCTGTCTAAGGCACGCTTAGGGCACACGCAGTTTGAGTTCGGCACGTATGCCACTGAGCTTTGTTCCTGTGTAGGCGACAGACCGCAAGCGATCCGATGCGGGCCCTGAGTCCTCCGGCTAGATCGCCACACAGCTGACGTTCGCGCGTCCCGGCAGACTGAACCTACCAGTACTCGAGAGGTATGCTTGAAGCGCCCACAATTCTGGCAACGAAAGGAGTTTGGTGCGCGCAATTGTGGGGGGAGGCGTTATGGCGACCCGCTCGTTACTTGGGGCTGTGCTGTGTGTGTTGCCTTTCCTGGCTCTCGCCGCTGGGGATGCGCCGTCCATTCCGGATACTCCTGCTGGCACCTTGCTTGCCGCGTGGCTCGCCGCCTTCAACAGCGGCGACCGCGAGCGCGTCAGGGCGTTCGACGATGCGCACATGTCATGGCTGACTCTCGACCAAGCAATGGATATCCGCTCCGGCACCGGGGGCTACGAGCTGCTGAATGTCGGGAAGGGCGGCAGGCTGTGGATCACATTCAGCGCCAAGGAGAAAACCACCTCGGTGCTAATCAGCGGCAAGCTTATCGTCCTGCCGGACGACCTTGCGTCAATC
>DATFUG010000057.1:0-2634 GCA_035261025.1 Steroidobacteraceae bacterium
TTGGACCTTCGCCGGCTCAGATGCTGGCGGCCATCGTGCCGCCGCCGTCTATACTCTGATCGAAACCTGCAAGATGAACGACGTCGATCCTCAAGCCTGGCTCGCTGACGTGCTGGCCAGGCTTCCAGATCACCCAGCCCACAAAGTCGCCGACCTGCTTCCCTGGAATTGGAAGGCGAACCAACAGTTCAAGGCCGCCGTTGCTGCCTAAGCGCTTCGCGGCAGACCATCACGCCTGCCTCGGGTGCTGGCCGGATGCGTACTGAAGTCCGGCATGAGCTAACGATCAAATAGCCGAATTACATCAACTTTCGATCAGGGTGGCTTTTTGTATTTAATTCCGGATTCGCGCGCATGAACCAGGCCCACCGGTCCGCGGGCGAAGCAACCTAGAGATTTGACCACCCCCGGGCGCCCTGAAGCTTTGATGCGGGAAGGTTAGTTGACGGACTTAGCCGGCCGCTGCAGACCGAGCGGTCGAGCCGACCTCGGTCTTCACGTTAACCCTGACCTCCATGCCAAGCTCATCCTCGGCGTCACCCCAATAACTGCCAGAGAGGGGTATCGCTTGTTGTGGCGTTCGGGCAACTCCTACACGAATGAGGTCACGATTACCGACTATCCCGTTGGTCGGATCGAATTCTACCCATCCCGATCCCGGCACATAGATCTGGCACCAGGCATGCGTGGAGCCTCCGCCAAGCCGCAGCGGTCCATCCCGCTTCGGGACGTATACGTAACCCGTTACGAACCGGGCCGCGAAACCGAGGGCTCGCGCCGCTTCCATCATCAGCAGCGCAAAGTCTCTGCAAGTGCCCTGTTGTTTCCGGAGGGTTTCTGCAGGCAATTGCGTTCCGCTGGAAGTCCGCCGTTTGTATGAGAACCCTTCTGCTATTGCTTCGTTGAGCGTCATCAGGAGTTGCCCAGTCGGACGGCTAGTGTCCTTCTGCAAGAAGGTTTTCAGCCACTCCTCTACTTCGATATCTTGCAGATGGTGACGACGCATATAAGGCCCGAGATCCGGCACTTCATCATCGGAATATGAGAACGGATGCGAGCGCGCATAATCCTCTATTCTGAAATCGGGAGCATTTTCGGGCGTATGCTCGAGGCATATGAACGTGTCGAATTCCAAAAATTCGCACTTCTCGCCAAAATCAACCAGCGTCAAACAGTTGCCGAAGACATCGTGGATCCATCGGACCTCAGCAGGTTCGGGAACGACCTTAATACGGCAATCCATTAATCGCTGATCGAAGCTGTCGCGTGGACGAAATAGGAGCTGATGCAGGCCCGGTCTTATCGGCCTCTTGTAGCGATACGTCGTTTTGTGATGGACCGAGAAGACAGTCATGGCGCGGCTGCAGAGACCAGGAGCTCGGGGCGCGACACCGTACTCTAGCTGTCGAGCCCCTGAGAATCGTACTGATTTTATCCGACTTGTAGCGTCAAGGAAGCTCCAAAGTTCGATATTTGGTGCTGTGAACGAGACGTTCCGTGGCTCGAAACGTTTGTCGCCGAACTGCTCGCGTTTTCTGGCCGCCATGACGATCAGGTCGACGCGTTGGCGCAGGGCCTCGCCTGGCGACGAGAGACGTGGAAGGGGCCGCTTGTTCAGCGAAGAGCATTCGGAATGACGTGATCTGTTGTCCAGCTGGTCATCCGAGACATGTAAGTCACTGAACTAACTGGAATATTTCACTGCTCTGTAGATGCAGGTAGAAAACTCTCAATTGGAACGGCAGATATAAAGGATTCCGACCCTGTGGCGGCGTGACGCATACTCGCACACACGGCCTTCCCTGGGCGTGAACAACGCGGCGGTTATCGCAGCCACGGCTCAGAACGCAGCCTCGTCGAGCACGTTTTTCATACATGTCAAATTGCGCTCTGTCCTAGACCTCCCGGATATTGGGGTACCGGTAACCATTCAAGTCTCAAACGCAAGCATCGATTCAATCGCTCCTGAGAGTGGAGCTTGGGTCTTAGAGAATGCGAACACGACCGGCCGGATGACACTTGGCTCAGAGTTATCCGTCAAAATAACCCGTGACCGGTGCCGTCGCGGAGTTGGTAGGAATTGAGGTTGGCGTAGTCTCCGGGGTGATCAACCTCGAATCATCCGGCGTTGAAGCGTCGGACTGGAGACCACGCCATGACGAGCACTACCACGAAGCCTGATTCTTTGCAGCCTGCGGCCGATCTGGCCGGCGATCTTTTCGACAACTGGTTTGATCCGCTTGAGGCCGAAGTGCGGGCTCGATCGCGTGAGTTCATCGAAGAACTGCTCCGCGGCGAGCTCGAGGCGGCGCTTTCACGGCCACGTTACGGGCGCAGCTCGAGGTCCGGCAGTGAAGGAAGCGCGAGCGTTGCGGGCCACCGCCATGGCAGCCGGACGCGATCGCTGACCGGCACGTTCGGGCCGGTCGAGATCGCGGTGCCGCGCGCCCGTCTGACCACTGCCGATGGCAAGACGACCGAATGGAAGAGCCGGACGCTGCGGGCCTATCAGCGGCGCACACTCGCCGCCGACGCGCTGATCGCGAGCACGTATCTCGCCGGCACCAACACGCGGCGGGTGCGCCGCGCGCTCGCGGCCTTGTTCGGCGGGACGGTCGGCAAGGACACGGTGAG
>DATFUG010000058.1:0-6617 GCA_035261025.1 Steroidobacteraceae bacterium
CAGCACGAACTCCATGTACATGCTGATGTCGGCCATCATCTGCACGCCGTGCGGCGTCGTGTTCACGAAGAATTTGAAGATCAGCGGAAACACCACGTAGTAGGCGAAGGCCACGCCGACATAGAACAGCACGACGGCCGACACCAGCAGCGGCACCGCGAAGCTCTTCTCCTTGCGGTACAGGCCGGGCGCGATGAAGGCCCACAGCTCGTAGAACACGTAGGGCATCGCCACCACCAGCGCGGCGACGAAGGCGAGCTTGAGCGGCGTGGTGAACGGCGCGGTGATGCTGGTTGAAATCAGCATGCTGTTGGCCGGCAGCTGCTGCAGCAGCGGGTGCGAGAGCCATTCAAACAGCTGGTTCGAATACAGCGCAAACGGAATGAACACCAGCACCACCGCGAGGAAGGCGCGCATCAATCGCGTGCGCAGCTCCAGCAGGTGGGAGATCAGCGTGCCCTCGAGGAGCGGTTCACTCTCCCCGGGCATGCGGCGGGCGGTCGGCGGCTGTAGCAGGCGGAGGAGGGGAATCTGCAGGCGGCGGCGCGGCAGGAGTCACAGCGGCCGGCGTTGTCGCCGCGGGCGGAGTGGGCGCCGCGGCGGGCGGCGGCTCGATGTTGAACTTGAGGTTGTCCGCTTCGCTTTCGAGCTGGTCGCGAAACTGCCGCGCCATCGCGCGTGCGCGCCCGGCCCAGCGTCCGATGGTGCGCGCCACCTGCGGGAGCTTGTCCGGCCCAAGCACGATCAGCGCCAGGCCGGCGATGACCAGGACCTCCGAGAATCCGATGTCGAACATGAACCGGCCCGGTGCGTCAGACCGGCTTGTCATCCTTGTGAGGCGGGTGGGCGCCGGGTGCGGCTTCGCCGAATTCGGCGTCCTTGCCACCTGCAGGCAGCTGCTTCTGCGCGAGCTGCTGCTCCTGGTCGCCCTCGTTCATCGATTTCTTGAAGCCACGAACGGCGGCGCCCAGGTCCGAGCCGATGGTGCGCAGTTTCTTGGTGCCGAATACCAGCAGTACGACCACCAGGATGATCAGCAGATGACGGGGCGAAAACAGGTCCATGGCGGACTCCTAGGCGCAAGCCGGATATGACTGAGCCACGATGATAGGCGAACTGGCGCCCCGGCCGCAGCCATGAGGCGCCAATTGCCGTGTCGGTCACGCTTCCGGCGCCGCGGTGGCCGGGGGTGCCGACAGCCAGAAGGTCACCGGACCATCGTTGGTCAGCGTGAGTTCCATATGGGCGCCAAACGCCCCCGCGGCCACCGGCGCGTGCGCGGCCCGCGCGGCATCCAGGAGCTGGCCGAACAGGGCGCGGGCCTGCTCCGGGACGGCCGCGCCGGAAAAACCCGGGCGATTGCCCGAGGAGGTGTCCGCGACCAGGGTGAACTGCGGGACCAGCAGCAGTCCGCCCGCCGTGTCACGGAGCGAGCGGTTCATGCGCCCGGCCGCATCGGCGAACACGCGATAGTCGAGCATGCGCTCCAGCAGCCGCGCGCCCTGGGCTGCCTGGTCATGGCGCTCCACGCCGATCAGGGCCAGCAGGCCCGCACCGATCTCGCCCGTGGTGCGGCCCGCAACCTGCACTCTCGCCATCGTCACGCGCTGGATCAGGGCGATCATGCAGTGGCAAATCCCTCGGTGAATCCGTACACTTTGCCGCCCTTTTTACGGCTTAGCACGCCGAGCGGTTGCGGAGTCCGATTATGAGCCCGATGTCGATGCCCTGGGTCCGGATCGCGCTGGTCACGCTGACGCTGACGGGCGCAGCCGTGGCGCAGGCCGCCGGCGATGCCCAGCGCGGCAAGCAGATCGGCTACACCTGCCTGGGCTGCCACGGGATCGAAGACTACAAGAACGTCTATCCGACCTACAGCGTGCCCAAGCTGGTGGGCCAGCATCCTGAATATCTCGCCGCCGCGCTCAAGGGCTACCGTGGCAAGGACCGCGCGCATGGCACCATGTACGCGCAGGCCAGTTCGCTCAGCGACCAGGACATCGAGGACCTCGCCGCCTATCTGGCCGGCGTGCCGCTGAAGGCCGGCACGTCCCCGGTCGGGACCGCGCCCACCAAGGTGACGGAGCTGTGCTCGGCCTGCCACGGACGCGATGGCATCGGCATCACCGGGGACTATCCTTCCTTGAGCGGCCAGCACGCCGATTACCTGACGCGCGCGCTGATCGAATACCAGAAGGGCGATCGCAAGAATCCGGTGATGGCGACCTTCGCCGGACAGCTGTCGGCCGCGGACATCAAGGCGATCGCCGAGTACTACGGCGCGCAGCGTCCGGAACTGAAAACCGTCCTGCGCCGCAACTGGATGTTCTGATCCGCCTCAGTCGCCGAGGTTGGTGACGAGGAACTGCGCGATCACGCCCCGCAGCGTGTCGAGTTCTGCCCCTCCGGTCAGCCGGCCGCCCGAATCGCGCGGCGCGATGAACCAGCTTTTGACATTGGCGCTGCGCAGCCGCCACAGCAGCTGCTCGGCCGCGCCGGCGCTGAGCGGCGGGTCGAGGAGCCCGCGCACCAGCAGCACCGGTGCGCGGATTGCCGCGAGCTGCGCGCTGCTCGCGCTGCCGTCGATGCTGATCGCCCCGCGCAGGCGATCGCTGTAGAGACCTAAGCCCGTGAGCGCCAGGCTCCCGCCCGCGCCCCGGCCGAGCAGCAGCACGCGCTCGTGCAGCAGATCGGGCTGCGCGCCCAGCCACGCCAGCAGGGCACCCAGGTCGAGCGGCCCCGCCTCGCCCGCGCGCAACGCCGGCGCAACGACGGTGAGCCCCAACTCGTTGATGCAGTACTGCACGAACAGGTCCAGTTGCGGGAGTGGGACCGCTCCCCCGGCCGTGTCGCCGAGCATGACGAGCACCGGATGTTTCCCCGCACTGCGCGGCCGGTACAGGAGCGCCGCGAGCGTGCGCGGACTCCCGGCCGGCCGGTCCCAGGTCGCAAAGCGGATCGTCTGCGGCGTCACCAGCTGCGCAGCGCTGAGCGCGCCCAGTTCAGCGTGCGTCCAGCGCGCCAGAGCCCCCGCGCCCGGCTCGTACACGTAGACGCCGCGGGGCGCCGCGCTGGGCGCGATCTCGAGGGCGAGCCGCGCTCCGCCGCGCTCGAATTTCAGGGCCGCGATCACGCCGGCGGGCAGGTCCGCGGGCGCACTCTCCAGCGCCGCTTTGCGATCCATCACGGTGAGGCGCCCATAACCCCCTTCGCTCCACGAGTAGGCGAGATAGCGCCCATCGGCGCTGACGTCGAAGTGTTCGACGTCGTGATTGACGGGGAGGCTCAGCACCTGCGTGGGAGCGCCGTAGAAATCGATGTAGCGCAGCTGGGCCACGCGGCTGTCGCGGTCGGTGATGAGATAGACCCCGCGCCCGTCCGGCGAGAACCGCGCCTCCCCGATGTGGCCGTAGGCGGGTGATCGCGCGGGGCGTACTTCGGGCGCGTCGACGCGGTGCAGCGCACCTGTCTCGACATCGACCATGAGCAGTTCATCGCCCTCCGCGCCGACCGGATGGCGCACCAGCAGGGCGCGATCGGCCCGGGTCCAGTCCAGTACTTCCCAGGACGCGGCCGTGCCGGTGGCGAGCAGTCGCGGTTCGCTTTGCCCAGCGGTGTCCAGCACGTACAGGTCGATCGTCTGCTCTTCGCGCAGCATCGCACTGAAGGCCAGGCGCCGGCCATCGTGCGCCCAGACGGGCGTGCCCGGGTGCGCCGCGGCGCTGGCGAGCAGTCTCGCCTCCCCGCCGTTGAGCGGCTGCAGGTAGAGTGCCGCGCCGGCGGTGCCCACGGCCGCGGTTTCATCCCGCAGCACGGCGAGCGCCTCGCTTTTATACATCTGCGCACCGGCCGCGCGCAGCGTGTAGTCGGGCGCACCGAGTGCTTCGCTCGTGATGGGTGCCGCGCCCTTGCCGGCGGCGGCGCGCAGCCGCAGCAGCTGGTCGCGAAACTCCGTGCGCTCGGCGATCAGCAGCGCGCCATCGCTCAGCCAGTCGAGCAATCGTGCTTCGCCCGCCGCGGCGTAGCGGGGCACCGCGACGCTGATCGCCGCATCGACGGGCGGCACGCCATCGAGCACCACGCCGCCCACGATCGTGCGCCCCGCCAGCGCCGGAGCGCTGGCCGCGAGCAGCGCGAATGAGGCCCATAGCGGCGCCGCGCACACGCGATTGATCCGGGGCATGGGTTTGTTATCGTTCCTTCAAGACAGTGCCGGCAGTAGGCATTGTGCCTCCTATCGCGTACAAGGCAACCCATGCAGGCGAACGATGCGGCCCGGTTGATCAGCAGCGCGGCACGGCTCGGGGTGCCGATCGATGGGTCCCAGGCCGACGCGCTCCTGCGGCTGCTTTCCGAGCTGGAGCATTGGAACCGCAGCTACAACCTCACCCGCATCACCGGGAGGGTGGCGATGATCGCCGGCCACCTGCTCGACAGCCTGGCGGCCAGCAACGAGCTGCACGGCAGGAGCATTGCCGACCTGGGGACCGGCGCCGGTTTTCCCGGCCTGCCGCTGGCCATCGTGCACCCGGAGCGAGCGTTCACGCTCATCGACGGCACCGCCAAGAAGATCCGCTTCGTGGAGCACGCGGTGCGAGTGCTGGCTTTGAACAATGTGCGCGCGCTGCACGCGCGCGCCGAAACGCTCCGGCCCGAGGCGCCCTTCGACACGATCGTCGCGCGCGCCGTCGCGGCGCTCCCTGAGCTGACGCGGCTGGCGCGCCCGCTCGCCGCCGCCGGCACGCGTCTGATTGCCTACAAGGGCCGGCGCCCGGAGGCCGAGCTCGCCGCGCTGCCCGCCGAGTGGCAGCTTGAGCGCGTGCGCGCGGTGCAGGTCCCCGGCATCAGGGCCGAGCGCTGCCTGGTCACGCTGCGGGCACGGGATGCACCGCGCGGCGCTCCAGGAGCGCGGCCGGCAGGTTGAGCGCGCTCGCGAGCGAGACCAGCACCGCCGCCGTGTAGGGGATCGACTGGATCAGCAGCGCGATGAGCCACATGGTGCGATCCGGGCTCGAGAACTCCGTCGGCAGGGCGTACAGGCCGGAGGCGACGCCCCACAGCATCAGCATCATCGCCATCTCTTCCCAGGCGCCCGCCAGGGCCAGCAGCAGCGCATGCCGCCCGGCGCGCTTCGGGGTGCGGAAGAACGGCTCGCTGCGCGTGACCAGTCCCTTGAGCACCGCGCGGCCGATGGTGTGCGAGAGCGCCAGCCCGGCGATCGCGGCGGCGAGCGTCTGGCGCAATCCGACGCCGACGCGGTGGGTGTAGAGGTGCACGAGCTTCACCAGCTTGAAGGTGAACAGCGAAAGGGGCAGCACCGAGAACATCAGGAGCGGCGGGTCGATGCGCGTGGGCCGCAGCATCATCGCCACCGACCAGCCGATGGCCGCCAGGTTGAACAGCAGGTTCAGCCCGTCGGCGACCCAGGGGAGCCACCCGGCGACGAAGTGATAGCGCTGGCCGGCGGTGAGCGTACTGCTCCCGGGCCGCAGCAGCGCGCGGGCGTGGAAGCGCAGGATCTGCATCGCGCCGTAGGCCCAGCGGAAGCGCTGCTTCTTGTAGTCGACGAAGGAATCGGGCATCAATCCGCGGCCGTAGCTGCGCGGCAGGTAGAGGGCCTGGTAGCCAGCTTCGAAAATCCGCAGCCCCAGCTCGGCATCCTCGCAGATGCACCACTCCGCCCAGCCGCCGAGCGCAGCGAGCACGCGCGCGCGCACCAGCGTCATCGTGCCGTGCTGGATGATCGCGTTGCGTTCATTGCGCGTGATCATCCCGATGTGGAAGAAGCCGCGGTACTCCGCGTAGCACATCGCCTTGAAGGCGTTCTCGTGCTCGTCGCGGTAATCCTGCGGCGCCTGCACGATCGCCATGTTCGCATCGCGGAAGCCGGGCACCAGGTCACGCAGCCACCCCGGCTCGACCCGATAGTCGCTGTCGATCACGGCGATGATCGCGGTCCCGGGCGAAGTCTGCGCCAGCGCAAAGTTCAGCGCGCCGGCCTTGAAGCCGGCCAGCGGACTCACGTGGAAGAAGCGGAAGCGCGCGCCGAGAGCGGCGCAGTGCGCCTCGACCGGTCGCCACACGGCTTCATCGCGCGTGTTGTTGTCGATCACCAGCACTTCGAAATCCGGGTAGTCCAGCCGGCTCAACGCGTCGAGCGTCTCGATCAGCATGTCGGGCGGCTCGTTGTAGGCCGGCACGTGCACCGAGACCTTCGGCAGGGCGGCGCCTTCCTCGCGGAGCGGCGCCAGCAAGCGTGCGTGCGCGCGGATCCAGTGCGCCTCCGCCCATTCGTGCGCCTCGGCGAACAGCACCGCGATGACGCCCAGCATCCCCAGGATCAGCAGCGCGCCGACGATCAGCGTCGTGATCGTCAGGTACTGCTGCGTGTAGTCGTAGATGATCCACACCGCCGCCGTGGCCGCGGCGTACACCACCACCGCCAGCATGGTGCGCCCGCGGGTCCGCAGCGAGCCGCTGTGCACGTAGAACAGGCCGAGCAGCAGCAGCGCGATCGTCACCGAGATGCCGGCCAGCACCCGCCATTCCGGAATGCGCACGATCGGCGCGGTGAATTCGAACTTCACCTGCCGGTCGACGTCGAACACGCCCCAGTA
>DATFUG010000059.1:0-3599 GCA_035261025.1 Steroidobacteraceae bacterium
TTCTTCGGTCCGCCGCAGTCGCCCTACAACCTGCGTCGGCGCATCGAGACCGATCGCGAAGGTCGCTACCGCTTCCGTTCGATCATGCCGTCGGGCTACGGCTGCCCGCCCGGCTCGAATACGGAGCAGCTGCTGACGAAGCTCGGTCGCCATGGCCAGCGTCCGGCACATATCCATTTCTTTGTGACGGCGCCGGGCTGTCGCCAGCTCACGACGCAGATCAACATCGACGGCGACAAGTACCTGCACGATGATTTCGCCTTCGGAACCCGGAATGATCTGATCCCGCCGGTCGAGCGTGTGTCGAACGCCGAGGAAATCCACAAGGCCGGCCTTAACAAGCCGTTCGCCCGTATTCGGTTCGATTTCAAATTGACCCGGGAAACCGCCGGCGCGCCGAGCACGATCGTGCATCGCGAGCATGCGGTCGCCGCCTGAGGCCGGTCTCAAGCGCCGGGAACGCCGGTCCACCACACAAGCGGAGTGACGCCCATGTCAGACAAGGTTATCGAACGCCTGGAAGCCTCCGTCGAGGATAACTCCGAGACTGGCGTCTTCCGCTGCCGTCGCGACATCTTCACGGACCTCGAGCTGTTCGAGCTGGAGATGAAGCACATCTGGGAGGGGAACTGGATCTATCTTGCTCACGAGAGCCAGATACCCAACAACAACGACTACGTCACCGGCTACATCGGCCGCCAGCCGATCGTCATCTCGCGGGATCGCAAAGGTGAGCTTCACGCTTTCCTCAACGCGTGTTCGCATCGTGGCGCCATGATCTGTCGTCACAAGCGCGGCAACAAGTCGAGCTATACCTGTCCGTTCCACGGCTGGACCTTCAACAACACCGGCAAGTTGCTCAAGGCGAAGGATCCAGAGGGCGCGGGATATCCGGAGAACTTCAACAAGAACGGCTCGCATGACCTGACGAAGGTTGCGCGTTTCGAGAATTATCGCGGGTTTCTGTTCGGAAGTCTCAGTGCCGATGTGATGCCGCTCGAAGAGCATCTGGGCGAAGCAAGGAAGATCATCGATCTGATCGTCGACCAGTCGCCGGAAGGCCTGGAGGTATTGCGCGGGAATTCATCGTACATCTACGACGGCAATTGGAAGCTGCAAACCGAGAACGGCGCGGATGGCTATCATGTCGCGTCCGTGCACTGGAACTATGCAGCGACCACAAACCAGCGCAAGGCGGCCACAGAGGCAGCGGCGACCAAGGACGAGATCCGAGCCATGGATGCGGGCGGCTGGGCCAAGCAGGGCGGCGGCTTCTACTCCTTCGAGCACGGACATCTGCTGTTGTGGACCAACTGGGCGAATCCCCAGGATCGGCCGCTTTACGAAAGGCGCGATGAACTGGTCGCCAAGTTCGGCGAGGCCCGTGCGGATTGGATGATCGAGAAATCACGGAACCTCTGCCTCTATCCGAACGTCTATTTGATGGACCAGTTCTCGTCGCAGATCCGCATGTATCGGCCGATCTCTGTCGACAAGACGGAGGTGACGATCTACTGCATCGCGCCGAAAGGCGAGAGCGCCGAGGCTCGCGCGCGCCGGATTCGCCAGTACGAGGATTTCTTCAACGCGTCCGGCATGGCGACGCCGGATGATCTCGAGGAGTTTCGCTCCTGTCAGATCGGCTATGGCGCGCGGAACGCTCGATGGAACGATCTGTCGCGCGGCGCCGCGCACTGGATCAACGGCCCCGACAGGGACGCCGACGCGATCGGACTGAAGCCGCTGCTCAGCGGCGCCAAGACCGAGGACGAAGGTTTGTTTGTGGTCCAGCACCGCTATTGGAAGGACGCGCTCGTCAAGGCGGTCGCCGGCTAACGCCCCGCTTCGACTGAGGTCGCGCCAACGGGTGCGATCATCTCCAGATCACTTCACCAACATCCATGACCGCAATCATGGGGGAGGATGCCTATGTCTGCCATTCCGATGCCCGTCCCGAAAGGTCGGCCCGTCACCATCGAGCAAGTCCAGGCTTTCCTGTATTCAGAGGCCCGTTGCCTCGATGACAAGGACTGGGACGGTTGGCTTGCGCATTATGCGCCGACCGCCACTTTCTGGATGCCGGCGTGGGACGATGACGACACTCTGACCGAAGATCCCCAGCGCGAAATTTCACTGATCTGGTACGGCTCGAAGCAGGGTCTTGAAGATCGGGTGTTCCGCATCCGAACCGAGCGATCGAGCGCGACGAGCCTGCCCGAGCCTCGCACGTCGCACAACATCACCAACGTGGAACTGCTGGAAGCAGGAGACGGTCTTGTAAAGGTACGCTTCAACTGGGTCTCGTTGAGTTTTCGTTACAAGACGACCGACACCTATTTCGGTGCTTCGTTCTACACCATCGATACCTCGGGTGAGAACTTCGCAATCACCGAGAAGAAGGTCGTGCTGAAGAACGACTACATCCATCACGTGGTCGATATCTACCACATCTGAAAAGGCAAGTCGGGAGGAACTAAGACATGGTGCACCGTATTGCGCTCAATTTCGAGGATGGTGTGACGCGCTTCATCGAGGCGCGGTCCGACGAGCTGGTGGCCGACGCTGCCTATCGCGCCGGTCTCAACATTCCGCTTGATTGCCGGGACGGCGCCTGCGGCACTTGCAAGTGCCATTGTGAGTCCGGCGATTATAGTCTTGGCAGTTACATAGACGATGCGCTGACCGAGGAGGAAGCGGCTGAGCGGCTGGTTCTTACCTGCCAGATGAAGGCAAAATCCGATTGCGTGCTTCGCATTCCGGCTTCCTCGACCATCTGCAAAGTGAAAACTGGCTCGATGTCGGCCGAGATCGAATCGGTCCAACAGCTTTCCCCCTCCTCGATAGGCTTTTCGCTCGCGCTGAAGGATCCGGACGGGATGCACTATCTGCCCGGGCAGTACGTTAACGTCTCCGTCCCGGGCTCAACGCAAACGCGCTCCTACTCCTTTTCGTCCATGCCGCGCGCAGGAGTCGTCCAATTCCTGGTGCGCAACATCCCCGGTGGATTGATGTCATCCTATCTGGCCGGGCAGGCCAAGGCAGGAGACGTCGTCACCATCGCGGGTCCAATCGGAAGTTTCTACCTGCGCGATGTCACAAGGCCGGTGTTGTTTCTTGCCGGCGGCACCGGACTGGCGCCATTTCTGGCGATGCTTGAGGAACTGGAACGTGGGGCCGCGAACCAGCCGATCCACATGGTCTATGGTGTCACCAACGATGCCGACCTCGTCGAGCTCGATAAGCTGGAAGCCTTTGCTACGAAGATTCCAAACTTCACCTTCACCACTGTCGTCGCCGCCGAAGACAGCACGTATCCGCGGAAAGGTTACGTCACCCACCATCTGCCTGATACAGCGTTGAACGGTGGCAATGTGGACGTCTACCTCTGTGGCCCACCGCCCATGGTCGACGCTGTGCGCGCGCACCTCCATGAGAAGGGTGTCGTTCCCACGAGTTTCCATTACGAGAAATTCTCTCCATCTGAGGCGCACAAATGAGTTCCGCATCCCGCTTTGCGCACAAAAGCATGGTTGTCACCGGAGCGGCCCAAGGCATAGGCAAACAGGTTGCGATCGATGCAGCTGGCGAGGGCGCGCGGG
>DATFUG010000060.1:0-3143 GCA_035261025.1 Steroidobacteraceae bacterium
TCATGTCTGCCAAACGCCCATTGATCGGAATACCCGCCGACCGACGCCTGCTTGGGCCACAGGCCTACCACCTGGCGGCGGAAAAGTACGTCACGGCGGCGCTGGATGCGGCCGGGGCGATTCCGGTCATCGTGCCGGCGATCGGGCGGGAACTGCATTACGAGGGCCTGTTTGACTCGCTCCACGGACTGCTGTTCATGGGGAGCCCGTCGAACGTCGAGCCACACCACTATGACGGGGAACCGAGCGATGCCGGCACCCTGCACGATCCGCATCGCGATGAGACCACCCTGCCGCTGATTCCGCGGGCGGTGGCGGACGGGGTGCCGGTGCTGGGGATCTGCCGTGGCTTCCAGGAGATCAATGTTGCCTTCGGCGGCACGCTCTGGCAGAAACTTCATGAAGTGCCGGGTTTCCTCGATCACCGCGAGCCGAAAGATCAGCCCATCGAGCGCCAGTACGCGCCCGTCCATGAGGTCAGGCTCGAGCCCGGCGGGCAGCTGCAGCGCCTCGCGGGCGGTGCAGAACGCCTGCAGGTGAATTCGCTCCATGGCCAGGGCGTGCGCGAACTCGGCCGCGGCCTGAGCGTCGAGGCGCGCGCGAGCGACGGGGTGATCGAGGGCTTCCGCGTCACGGCGGCGCGCAGCTTTGCGATCGCCGTGCAGTGGCACCCCGAGTGGCGGGTGATGGACAACGCGTTCTCGATGGCACTGTTCGCCGCTTTCGGCGCGGCCTGCCGGGAACGGATGTAAGACCTGAAGGTGATTTATGGCCAATGAGATTCAACAGTTCTTCCGCGACCACGGCATCTCCGAGGTCGAGGCGATCATCCCGGACATGGCGGGCATCGCCCGCGGCAAACTCATGCCCGCGGAAAAATTCGCGGAGGACGCGGGCATGAGGCTGCCCGAGAGCATTTTCCTGCAGACTGTCACGGGCGACTATCCGAGCGACACCTCCTCGGCCATGAGTCCGGCGGAAATCGACATCGTGCTCAAGGCCGATCCGAAGACCGTGCGGGTCGTACCCTGGGCGGCCGAACCGACCGCGCAGGTGATTCACGATTGCTTCTATTCGGACGGGCGCCGCGTGAGCATGGCGCCCCGCCAGGTGCTGCAGCACGTGCTCGAGCTCTATGCCGAGAGGGGCTGGGAGCCGGTGGTCGCGCCGGAACTCGAGTTCTACCTGGTCGAGCCGAACATCGACGCTGACTACCAGCTCAAGCCGCCGATCGGCCGCTCCGGGCGTGCCGAGCCAGGCCGGCAGTCCTACAGCATTGCGGCGGTCAACGAGTTTGACCCACTGTTCGACGACGTCTACGCCTTCTGCGAGGCGCAGGACATCGAGATCGACACGCTGATCCACGAGGATGGTCCGGCGCAGATGGAAATCAATCTGCTGCACGGCGACCCGCAAAACCTCGCCGACCAGGCCTTCCTCTTCAAGCGCACCGCGCGCGAGGCGGCGCTGCGCCACAAGATGTACGCGACGTTCATGGCCAAGCCGCACGCCAAGGAGCCGGGCAGCGCGATGCACATTCACCAGAGCGTGGTGGATCGGCAGACCCGCGCCAATATCTTCAGCAATGCCGACGGTACGCCCTCGGCCCTGTTTTTCTCGCACATTGCCGGGCTGCAGCGCTACCTGCCGGCCGCCATGAGCCTGTTCGCGCCCAACGTGAATTCCTACCGGCGCATCGCCCGCGCATCGCTCGCGCCGATCAACGTGCAGTGGGGCTACGACAACCGCACCGCGGGCCTGCGCGTGCCAGTTTCCGATCCCGAATCGCGCCGCGTCGAGAATCGCCTCGGGGGGGCGGACGCCAATCCCTATATCGCGATCGCCTCTTCGCTGGCCTGCGGCTACCTCGGCATGGTGCAGAACCTGCGGCCCAGTGAACCGATCTCCGGTAGCGCCCACGACCTGCCCTGGGATCTGCCGCGCTCGCTCGATGACGCGCTCAAGCGCCTGACGGAGTGCCAGCCGCTGGTGCAGCTGCTCGGGCAGCCCTTCGTCTCCGCCTACACCATCGTCAAGCAGGCCGAGCACGAGGTGTTCCTGCAGGTGATCAGCTCCTGGGAGCGTGAGCATCTGCTGCTCAACGTCTGAGCCAGTTTCCCTGGGGTTGCGTGCTGGTGTATATAGAAGCAGCCAGAAACCAGCCTCGCCCGCGGGCGGCGCACAACATCAACGATCTGTTTTCAGGCAGGGGCCCGCCCAATGATCCGTAAGTCCGCCCGCTCCGTGCTCTACGCCCTGGCCGGCATTGCGCTGGCCGCCTGCAGCGCCAGGCAGGCGCCCGCGCCTGCCGCCGGCGCGGCCGCCGCATCGGCCGGCGCCACCGACGAGGAGAAAGTACTCAACGTCTATAACTGGGTGGACTACATCGCGCCCGGCCTGGTGCAAGGCTTCGAGAAGGAATACGGCATCAAGGTCAACTACGACGCATTCGATTCCAACGAAGTGCTGGAGACCAAGCTCCTGACGGGCAACACGGGCTATGACATCGTCGTACCGTCGGCCTCGTTCATGGCCCGGCAGATCAAGGCGGGCGTGTTCCAGAAACTGGACAAGTCGCTGCTGCCGAATCTCAAGAACGTCGATCCTTTTTTCGCCAAGCAGCTCGACCTGTTCGACCCGGGGCTCGAACACGCGGTGAACTATTTCTGGGGCACCTCGGGCGTGGGCTACAACGTCGAGAAGATCAGGGCCGCGATGCCCGACGCGCCCGTGGACAGCTTCCGCATGTTCTACGATCCGGCCGTGATCAGGAATTTCAAGAGCTGCGGCGTCTCGATGCTCGATGCACCCGACGAAGTGGTCAACACCGTGCTGATATTCCTGGGCCGGACCGCCAACAGCGAGACGCCCGAGGATCTGGCCGCCGCCGAGAAAGTGCTGATGTCGATCCGCCCCTACATCCGCTCCGTCAATTCCGCGAAGTACATCGAGGACCTGGCCAACGGCGAGATCTGCCTGGCGCTCGGCTGGAGCGGTGACGTGCTGCAGGCCGCTTCGCGTGCCAAGGATGCGGCCAAGGGCAATACCGTCAAGTACAACATCCCGAAGGAGGGCGCGGTGGCCTTCTTCGACATGCTGGCGATACCCGCCGATGCTCCGCATCCGCGCAATGCGCACCTGTT
>DATFUG010000061.1:0-14068 GCA_035261025.1 Steroidobacteraceae bacterium
TCGCAGGGCCTGGATGAAACCATCGGCGCTGCGCAGTTCCACCTGCTCGACCTTGCGCTCCACTCGCCGCACGCCGCGCTGCTCGGCGTAGCGGCGCAGGTACTGCGCGTACAGGCCGGCGTCAAAATGAAAGGCGTAGGAGTAGAGCGACGCCAGGCCGCCATCCGATTTCTCCGGCCGCATGAAGCGGTTGAGCTGCGCGGCCATCGCGTTTAAAGACCACTGTTCGAAGGCCCGTGTCTCGCCGTGCTGGCGTGCCTTGAGCCAGAAGTGGTGGAGCGTATCCATCCCGGGGGAAGTGCCAAAAACGCCGAAGGGATGAAAATACCGCTGGCCCACGCGGCCCCAGTCCTGAAACTGGATCCCGAGCTTGAAGGTCGCGCGCGTCTCGCGCATGAATTCCCCCTCGTCCACGCCGAGCGCGCCATTGAAAAGGCCGATGGGCGGAATCGTGGCCTCGCCGACGCCCACCGTGCCGATCTCGGGCGACTCGATGATCTGGATGGATTCGGCAAGTCCGCGCAGTTTGCAGGCCAGCAGGGCAGCCGCCATCCACCCGGCCGTGCCGCCGCCCAGGATTGCAATGCGCCGTATGGGCTGCGCCGTGTTCACGCGAGCAGGCCGTGACGGGCCAGAAAATCCCGATGCGCGGGCGCGCCGGCAAGTCCGGCGTGGAGGCGGCTGGTCAGCATCTGCAAAGCGCCGCGGGTGTGCTCGAGGTCGGTCGCGGCGGCCAGCGGATCGATGCCGGCGGGAACCACGTGCTGACCGAGAAGCACGGCGAGCCAGCCCTCCTCGCCAAAGGCGTCGTCTTCGGCCAGCCCCAATCGTCCGCTGTGCCGGAACAGCTCGAGCCGGTCGCGGAGCGTGACGGGTGCTTCCAGGCCTCGGCAATGCCGCCAGAAGGGCGAGTCATCGCGTGTCGTGGCGATGAAATGCAGGGCCAGGAAATCCCGGACCCCATCATGCTCGGCGATCGTCAGCCGGTTGTATTCCTGCGCGCTGGCGCGATCGAATCCGGACGTGAATCCCGGAAAGAGGCCCAGGAAACGCGTAACGCCGGACTGCAGCAGCTGCAGTTCGGTGGCTTCCAGGGGCCCGGGCCTGCACGCGCCCAGGAGTAGCGCATTGCCGATCCAGAATCTGTCCGGCCTGCCGGCATCGAAGCGCAGTGGAGCGACGTGCTCCAGCCTGGCGTCCGGACTCATCGCACGCAGTGCCGCTTCGAGCTGGGTCTCCGTGGACAGATCGGAGCAGTAGGCGTAGCCCCAATCGACGCTGTCCTGCAGCGGAATCTGCCAGCGCCAGCCGTGCTCGGCCGCGGCAAAACAGGAATAGGGCGGCCACTGTGTCGGCGCCGCGGCCGGGATCGACAGCGCGCGATCGCCGGGCATCCAGCGGCGCCAGTCCTCGAATCGGACTTCAAGGGCGCGCCACAGCGGGCCATTCCGCCCGGCGCTGCAATCAATGACCAGGTCTGCAGCGATGAGCGCACCATCCGCGAGACGCAGCGCGCTGATCAACGCGCTGTCAGCGTGGCGCTCCAAAGCAACAACGCTTCCGGCGACGGGCTGGACGCCTCGCCGCAGCGCGTAGCGGCGCAGGTACGCCGTCATCTGAGGGCGGTCGAGATGGTAGGCGTAGTCGTACCAGTGGAAGGGCGAACGCCGGTCAGGTGCAGGCGGCGCGAATCGGCCGGCGCGAACCAGGGCAGCGACCGGGGCAAAGTCCTCGAAGGGTGGAATATTTCCCAGGCGCTGTAAACGCAGCCAATGCTGGTGGAACGCCACGCCCTCCAGCCGCGCACCGCAGGGTCCGAAGCCGTGAAAGTACCCATCGCCCGCGCGCCCCCAATCCCTGAACTCGGCCCCGAGCTTGAAGGTGGCGTGCGTGGCCGGCATCCAGTCCCGCTCATCGATCCCGAGCAGGCCGGAGAGTTTCCTGAACGACGGCCGCGTACCCACGGCACGGGATTCGCCGCTCGCGCCCGCCGTTTCGATCAGCTGGATTTCCCCGTATTCGCGCTTGAGCGCCCTGGCCAGGACGGCGGCGGTCATCCAGCCGGCGAGGCCGCCGCCGATGATCACGAAACGTCGCGGGCCGGGCTTGTTGCTCAAATGCGACATACACCTCCAGTGAGGCTGTTGACAGAGTAAATCCTATTTATCCTATAATAAGCCATTCGAAACCGGATCGAGCCGACTGCATCTCGAGCCCACTAAAAATTCAGGGGAGTGGATACTCAGTGAAAGCCAAACATCGGAAATTGCTGTGCGCGCCGGGCGCCTTGTTGCTGGTCGGCTCCGTGTCGGGACCAGGATACGCGGCGGATGCAATCGCTTCGGCCCCGGACAGCCTTGAGGAAATCATCGTGACCGGCGTGCGCCAGGCGATGCGCGATTCGGTCATCATGAAGAAGAATACCGATCTGGTCAGCGACAACATTTCCACGGCGGACATCGGCCAGTTGCCGGACGTGACGATCGCCGAGGAGCTCAATCGCCTTCCCGGCGTCAACACGACCCGCGATCGCGGCAACGCCAGTCAGGCCGCCGTGCGCGGTCTGGGCCCCCGCCTGGTGCTCGGTCTCGTGAACGGTCGCGAGGTGGCCTCTTCGGAGCCCTCACAGGATCTGCGCTGGGAAATCTATCCTTCTGAAATCCTCTCCGGCGCACAAGTCTACAAGACGCAGGACGCCACGCTCGTGCCGGGCGGCATCGCCGCCACGATCGACATTCGCACCATGGCGCCGCTCGACTATCACGGACCCATGCTGACCCTGCGTGCCGGTCCGACGTACAACCGGATCGGCAAGGACCTGCCTCATTACGATCCGCTCGGCTATCGCGCCAGCGCCGGCTACGTCAATCACATCAGCGACAGTTTCGCCATTTCCGTCGCCGCGAGCGTGCAGAAGGAAAAGAACGGCTTTCCGGATTTTCGCACCTGGGGCTGGAATACCCCCGTCCCGGGTAACAGTCCAGGAGATCTCAACGGTGACGGCGTGCCCGACAGCACCACCTGGGGCCTGAACACCGAGGTCAAGGAAATCACACAGGATCGTGACGCCCTGGCGGGCACGGCCGAGTGGCGCACGGACAGCGGCGTCACCATCAAGGCCGACGCGCTCTGGTCGCAGTATGAAATCACAGAGAACCAGTTCCAGGCCTGGTATGGCAACAACATCACCGGCAACTGGGCGAACGGTAATCTGGCCCAGTACACCAGTCCGGGCAGCTCCTTCACTATCGTCAACGGCACGGTGGTCGCGGCTACGATGGTCAACGATTTCCCGAACTACCAGAGCGAGGTGGCACGCTACAAGGAGCGCCACACGCTGGGCGTCGCCGGGCTCAACGCCGCCTGGCAGAACGATGCGTGGAGCAATTCCGTGGACCTGTCGTACTCGGAGGCCTGGCGCAAGAACCGCTGGGAGGCGGTGTATTTCGACACGCTGTATCCGAATCCGGCGACCCTGGTGTTTGACGTGCGCGACGGCCGCGTGCCCTACGCGGCCATCCTGGGCGTCAATCCGGCGGATCCCGCGCTGCAGACCATCGGCGGGCCCAACGCCCGCAACGGCACGAGCGACGGTCCGGAAGAGACCAAGGACAAGCTCGGTGCCCTGACCGCGGACTTCACACGCACGCTCAATGGCGATGCCCTGACGGATTTCAAGTTTGGCGCACGGCTCTCCGATCGCAAGAAATCTCACACGAGATTCCAGTACAACCTCTGCCCGGGCGTCGGCTCGCCTTGCACCGGGAACTCGCTCGTCGACCTGTCGAATGCGGGACTCGAGTCCTTCACGGTGCCGGGGTTCACGGCACCGCCCATGGTGTACGCCAACTTCGATACGCTCCGTGCGCTGGTGTATCCGAACGATTCCATGCCTGCCGGGCTCACCGATCAGCCTGGCGTGCACACCAACGTGAAGGAGCGCACCTACGAGGCCTACGCGAAGCTGGACTTCAAGAGCGAAATGGGTGGCAAGTCGCTCACCGGCGGATTCGGTGTGCGCGTGGCCCATATGAGCACCACCAGCGACGGATTTTTCTCGCAAGACGGCGGCTCGACCTGGAACCCCGTTTCAGTCGACAACAACTACACCGATTTTCTGCCCAGCCTGAACATGGTCCTGCATCTTTCGGACCAGAAGCTGCTGCGCCTGGGGCTGGGCGAGGCCATCTCCCGTCCGCCGCTGGATGCGCTGGTGACGGGCTTTTCAATCAGCGCCACTGGTACTCCGCGGACCGGCGGTGGCGGAAATCCAGTGCTTAAGCCCTACAAGGCGACCCAGGCCGACCTGTCCTACGAATGGTACTTCCACGACGAATCGCTCCTGGCGGTGGCCGCGTACTACAAGCACCTGCAGAACATGATTGGTGCCAGCTCGTCGACGCAGATCATCACCATCAATGGCGTGGGCGTGCTCGCGACCATCACCTCGGAGAACAATACGAAGGGCGGTGACCTCACCGGTCTGGAATTCACGTTCCAGTCGCGCTTCTACTTCATGCCCGGAGCGTTGAAGGACTTCGGTGTCTATGCCAACTACGCCTACGTGAGTTCCAATATTCACGAAGTCGCGCCGGTGTCCAACCCCTACCCGATGGTCGGACTGGCGAAGGGCACTTCAGAACTGGACCTGTTCTACAACAAGGGCGGCTTTGAATCGCGCCTGGCCTGGAAGCACCACAGCGACTTCACCGTGGCCCCCACCTGGGTGGGCACCACGCTCAAGGATCTCGCCGCCGAGAGCATCCTGGATGCCAGCGTCTCGTATGATTGGGCGCGCCGATACAGCATCCGCCTGCAGGGACACAACCTGACCAACGAGCGTGGCCGGTTCACGACCGACAACAACCCGCAGAATCTCGCCAACGACAGCGGCTACGACGTGTTTGGCATCTCCTACCTGCTGGACTTTGCGGTCAAGTTCTGAGGGCACAGGTAGCGACGGCACGGCAGGGCGGCATGAAAGCGCCCCGCCGTTTCTTTTGCGGGACGCCTGAATGAATCGCGTCGCCATGGTGACCGGAGCCGGCAGCGGCATCGGCCGCGCCGTCGCGCTGGCGCTGCTCAGCGAGGGCTACGCGGTCGCGCTGGCCGGGAGGCGCGGGGAGGCCCTGGTCGAGACCATCGCCCTGGCCACCCCGGCGGCGATTGCACTGGCCGTGCCCACCGATGTGTCCGATGAAGCGTCCGTGGCCGCGCTGTTTCGCCTCACGGCGGAAAAATTCGGGCGGCTGGATCTGCTCTTCAACAACGCCGGCATCGGCGCGCCGCCCACGGCGCTGGAAGATCTCAGCCTGCGGGAGTGGAATGAGATGATCGCGGTCCACGTCACCGGCGCGTTTCTGTGCGCGCGGGCGGCGGTGCGGCTCATGAAGCAGCAGCGCCCACCCGGCGGCCGGATCATCAATTCAGGTTCGCTCTCCGCGCAGACCCCGCGCCCCCGCTCCGCGCCCTATACGGTGGCCAAGCACGCCATCAGCGGGCTGACGAAGTCACTGGCGCTGGACGGCCGGGCGCACAATATCGCCTGCGGCCAGATCGACATCGGCAACGCGGCGACGGCCATGACCGCGCATATGTCGGGCGGCGCGCTCCAGCCGGATGGCACGCTCAAGGCGGAGCCCACCATCGAGACGCGCCACGTGGCCGACGCGGTCCTGTATATCGCCCGGCTTCCGCTCGAGGTCAATGTGCCCGCGATCACGGTGATGGCCTCGCACATGCCCTTTGCGGGGCGGGGCTAAATCAGGAGCAGGAGGGTGGTCATGCGCATCCAATTCGCATTGCCCGTCGTGCTGGCAGGGTTTCTGTGGTCCGAAGGGCTGCTGGCCGCCCCGAGCGCGACGGACGAGGGCGCGGCGATCCGCGCGGTCTATCTGGACAGGACCGGGGTCATCCGCTGGCGCGACAACCGGGAGGAGGTGGCGCTCTACGGCGCCAACTATTGCATCATGTCCGGCTCGGACTACCGCATGGCCGGGCTCGTCGGGGCCGATCGCAAGGCCATGATCGATGAGGACATGGCGCAGTTTGCCCGCATGGGCTGGACGGCGCTGCGCCTGTGCTCCTGGGGCGATTGGGAAAACGCGGACCGTGCGGGGAATCTGATCGTCAACGAGCACGTGGACCTGCTCGACTACCTGATTTCGAAAGCGCGCGTGCGCGGCATCTATATCCTGCTGACACCGATTCACACCTACAACCCGGCCTTCGCGGACCAGCTGGACCAGCCGACGCAGGACGTGGGCTTCTCACGCTACTTCGAACGGCCAGAGATGGGCACCAACGCCGCGTCCATCGCGGCACAGGCCAAATACATCCGCCAGCTGCTCGGGCACATCAATCCCTACACGGGTGTGGCGATCAAGGACGAGCCGGCAGTGCTGTTCGTCGAGATGATCAATGAGCCCGTGCATCACCCGGAGGACAAGCCCGGGTCCATCCGGTACATCAATACCCTGGTCAGCGCCGTGCGCAGGACCGGGACGCACAAGCTGACCTTCTTCAATGTCTCGCAGGATTTTGCGATTGCACCGGCGATCCGGGATTCGCGCGTCGATGGCGTCAGTTTTGGCTGGTATCCGACCAGCCTGGTCGCGGGCCGCACGCTCAAGGGGAATTTCCTCCCCGCCGTGGATGGCTATCCCGACATGCTGCGCCCGGAGCTGGCCGGCCGGCCGCGTCTCGTGTACGAGTTCGACCAGGCGGACCTGGTCTCGGGCTACCTGTATCCGGCGATGGCCCGCACCTTCCGCGCGGTGGGCGCCCAGCTGGCCACCATGTTCGCCTACGACATGTTGCAGACCGCACCGTACAACCTCGGCTGGCAGACGCATTATCTGAACCTCGTGCACACGCCGAGGAAAGCCGTGAGCGCGGTGATTGCCGCCGAGGCGATGCGCCGGCTCCCGCGCATGAAATCCTACGGCCGCTATCCGGACAACCTGAGCTTCGGGGATTTCCGGGTCAGCTACGAAGGCGACATGAGCGAGCTGAACGCCACCGACGCCTTCATGAATGCAGGCGACACGGCCGATACGGCGCGCGACCCGGCGTCCCTGCAGCGCATCGTGGGCTTCGGCTCCTCCGGCACCGTCGACTACGAGGGCACGGGAGCGTACTTCCTCGACAAACTGCGCGCGGGCGTGTGGCGGCTCGAGCTCTATCCGGATGAGGTCCTGGTGCGCGATCCCTTTGAGCAGCCTCAGCCGGGCAAAGTGGTTTCGCGCCTCCTGTACCGCTCCTGGCCCCTGAAGCTGCGGCTGCCGGATCTCGGCGAATCGTTCATTGCCACGCCGCTGAACGTCGATGGCGCTGCCGCCGGCGCCGCGCGCGCCGCGAGCAGCGGCGTCGTTGCAGTGGAGCCCGGGGTCTGGCTGCTCACACACCGGCAAGAGGATGCGAGCGGGAACCTGCCCGCGCGGGTAGGGCGCGTGGGATTGAGGGAATATCACGTCAATGCGCGCCTCTCCTATCCCGATCTGGTCCAGACACTCAGCCAGCGCGAGTTCATGGCGGGCGCGCCCGTAGAGATTCGCGTGCGCGTCGCCAACGACGCGCTGCCGGATGCGGTCCGGCTGTGGGTACGGGCCGCCGGCGCGGGATTTTCCGCCAGGCCGATTGCCATGCAGCGCACGCGCGGCAATGACTATGCCGCGGTGCTGCCCGCGGATGCGCTCGCTCCCGGGCTGTATGAGTACGCGGTGAGCACACAGAGCGGAGAGCGGGTCAGGAGCTTTCCGGGCGGCGTGCCCGGACAGCCCTTCCAATGGCCGTTCCGCCTGGACGCGATCTGGTCGTTCAGCATTACGCCTCCCGGCACGCCGATGCGCCTGTTCAATCCCAGGCTGGACTACGCTCATTTGTCCTTCGTTCGTCCGGGAGAGCAGTACCGCAATTCCTTCTTCAGCCTGACCCCTGGAGAGAGTGACGACGAGTCCGCGCTGACCCTCGACCTGCCCGATCTGGGTAAGGACACGCCGGAGCGTTACGCGGCCGCGCTCTACATCGGCGATGCCATGGCGGTCCGCAAGGCGGACTTCGCGCACGCAGAGGCCCTGCACGTCACGCTGAAGACGGATGGCGGATCACGCAAGACGGTGCAGCTCACGCTGGTCGAGAAGGATGGGACGGCCTGGATGACTCCAGTGACCGCCGGCGTTGACTGGGCGACCGTCACCGTGCCGCTGGATCGCCTGCACCTCGCCCGCAGCATCCACATTCCCAGTCCCTATCCAGGACTGTGGAACTACTGGCGCGAGGCGGCTCAGGGGCGCGGCGGACCCGGCGATCACATTCACCTGGACGACGTGGAGCGATTGCAGCTCACGGTGACGCGCAACGTCGGCGCGACTGCGGACGAGGATGCCCGGGGTGCAGCGGTGGAATCGATCACGCTGTCTTTCGCCCGCGGCGGATAGGCGATGGCCGCGCTCGGGCTGTGCGCTGCCGTGCTGGCCAGCGGCCTGCTGCCTGGGGCGGCGATCGGCGCGGCCGGCATCGAGCGGGCACCCACGCCCGGCACGAGCTGGGTGCTCCCGCTCGCGGCCACGGTCTCCGTGAAGATGGCATGGATTCCTCCGGGCACCTTCCTCATGGGCAGCGCGGCCTCCGAACCCTTTCATGGCCGTGACGAGGCGCCCGAGAGGAGGGTCCGCTTGAGCCGCGGCTATTGGCTCGCGACCACGATGGTCACGATCGGTGAGTGGAAGGCCCTGATCGGGCGCGGCGTGCGCGCTCAGCTCGAAAGAGCGCTGCGCGATGACAGGCGATACGACTTTGCCGGTACGAAGCTGACCCTGCGTGCCTACATGCACTTTGCCGCGGATGCCGATCCGGCCGAATACCTGACGGGCGAAGCCGATGCGCTGCCGATGTACTACGTCAGCTGGCAGGATGCCGTGACTTTTTGCAGGACACTCAACGCGCGGGAGCGTGCCGCAGGGCGCCTGCCGCCGCACTACGAATACGCGCTGCCCACCGAAGCGCAGTGGGAGTACGCGGCCCGGGCCGGAACGACGACCGCCAGCTATGGGGGAGCATTGCCGGCGAACGATCTGCACCCCGCGGTCCTCGACGACATCGCCTGGTACGACGCTAACAGCGCAAGCGGCTATGTGGGCAGGAGCTGGCTCATCAATGGACAGCGGGCCGGGCCGCACGCGGTCGCGGGCAAACGGCCGAACGCCTGGGGCCTGTATGACATGGCAGGGAATCTTTGGGAGTGGTGCCGCGACTGGTACGGACCCTACCCAGGTGGCGAGGTGGTCGATCCGGCCGGTCCGCGATCCGGCCTGGCGCGCGTCAATCGCGGTGGAAGCTTTGGCAGTGCTGCAGGGGAGGAGCGCTCGGCCGCCCGCGCCAGCAATCCACCTGCGGAGGCCAGCGCGTTCAGGGGGTTTAGGTTCGCGCTGGTGTACCGCCAGGCGCGCGCTATTTCGAAAGTGAACAGATGACGCCCATCTGCACCGCCTTGGCACAATCAAGGGTCTCGTACGGATTAGTGTTTCCCGCTGCTGGTATGAGCGCGACCGTGCTCTCGGTGTGCTCCGCACAGCGGTACTCGATGACATAGCGCTTGCGCGTCGTCTCCTGCCCCATGATCTGGATCTGGTCGATCTTGCACGACACGCCATTCTGGGCGAGCGCCGCCCGGAAGGTATCCAGCGTCACGGGCGTCTCCACGGGGCCGGCGTCCGTCAGGTTGCACTTGATGCCGCGCTTGGCCGCTTCGGCGCAGCTCATGACCGTGATCGGATTGGGCGAACCGGCTTGCGGTGTCTGGACCAGATAGCCGTCACCCTCCTTGCAGGCGACCTCGGAATACTCGGTGCGGGAGGCCTTGCTCAGGCCAAACCACTGCAGCTGCTTCACCGCGCAGGTCGCGCCCTTGCCCGACTGGATCAGCCCCGCCACCCAGGCGTACACATCCTTGTTCTCCGGCAGCGTGCAGAAATAGCCCGGTTTCGCACCCTTGGCCACGTCGGCCTCGCGCGCATCCTCGGCGTGCAGGCAGGAAACCCCGATGGGCGGATCGGCGCCCTGGCTCATCAGCAGATAGCCCATGCCCTCCTTGCAGGCGACCTCGTACACATTCGCCGGCAGGTCCTTGCCGCCCGTTTTTGGCTTGAGCGTGCCGGAGACGACGAGCGCCACGTTGCTGACCGTGCAATTGATCTGCAGTGCGACCAGCAATGCGGCACTGTCTGAGCGCACCTTGGCCTGGGCCGGCGTCTCGTCCTTCTGATTGGCGTTGAGCTTTTCCAGATCCTCGTGGGAAATGGACCCATTGAGGCGGCTGTTGTCCTGCGAGTACCCTCCCGGCTGGCCGTTCTGGGCGAGTGCGGTCGCGCCGATCGCAAGGAGAACGCCGGTCAGGGCGACAGAGCCGGCAATCTTCAAACAGCGCAGTGGCATAGACGTTTCCTTGTCGTTGTGCACGGCGGCGATTCGACCCGCTCCCGGCATCGCGAATGTCACCAGATTGTCGGCCGTTGGGCAAAGACTACCGTGCCGGACCCAGCGAGCATGGCTACGGCCGCTTCATCAGGCCCTGTTGATCCATCCAATCCAGCACTCGCTGTGGCCACGCGGCCGACGGGCCTGCATTCTCGGCGCGCAGGCCGAATCCGTGACCGACACCGGCGTAGATGTGTAGTTCGGCTTTTGCGCCCGCGCGGCGCATGGCCAGATACAGCTCGGCCAACCCGGAGGAAATGGCGGTCTGATCGTCCGCGCCGCAGAGCAGGAATGCCGGCGGCGTCGCGGCCGTCACCCGAAGTTCTGCCGGGATGCCCGGATACAACAGCGCCTGGAAGTCGGGGCGCGAGCTCACCCGTGCGATCGGATCCGCGGCCGCGGGCTGGGCGTCCTCGTAGCGCGTGCTGGCCAGGAACGCCAGCTCACCGCCGGCGGAAAATCCCAGCACCCCGATGCGCTGGGGATCGATCTGCCATTCGGCGGCCCGGCTTCGCACCAGGCGGATGGCGCGGCGCGCGTCGGCCAGCTCATCGCCCTCGACGCTGTAGCTCGAGCCGGGCTGGTGGGCGAGCCGGTACTTGAGGATGAAGGCCGCGATCCCGTGGCCGGCGAGATATTCGGCTACGCGGTAGCCCTCGTGGTCCATCCACAGCTCGGCATGCCCTCCGCCCGGAATGACGACGATGGCGGCCCCGGTCGCCTGCTCGCGGCGGGGCGCGTACCAGGTGAGCGAGGGCGCGTGCACGTTCGAGACGACATGGTCGCCACGCTCCGTGACGCGGACCGTCTCCTTTTCACCGCTCCGGCCTCCCGAGCCTGGCGCGTCGCCCGGCCAAAGCGGAAGGATTTGCGGATCGGCGGCCAGACCGGCCGGGCAGAGCAGCAGCCACAGGAGCGCCGCGCCAATTCCGCTGCGGGTGATCCGATATGCCGTCGGCTTCATGGACGTCCTCACGGTGCGGCCGCGCCTGGGGTGGCCGGCCACGCCAGTGTACGCTCGGCCGCGACCGTTCCGGCCGGCCGTAGCACGCGGACCTCCAGGTGCAACGAGCGCCCGGCGGAGCCCGGCGGCAAGCGACCCTGGAGCGCTTCCGGCGCCGTGAATTCACCGAGCTGCCGGGACCCGCCCGCCAGTGCAACGCCGGCTTCGTCCTTCAGAGCCCACACCAGCTGATAGCCGTGCAGGGGATAGGAGGGCAACTGGCGCTCGGAATTCGGCGTGGCGGTGACGGCAAAGCCGGAGACGGGAGCGCCGGTCCACCGGGCTTCTATGCGGGCCTGGGCCGTGAGCCGCTTCCACGCCGCATAGGAAGGCTTGGGCCGCCGCATCTCATCCACCACGCCGTGCTCGACAAAACCTTCGACCAGTCCGGGAGACAGATTGCGGCGCGACTTGTAATCCTGGTAACACCACATGATGGCCCCGGCGATCCAGTCGCGTGCGGCCAGCATGGGCAGCTGTTGCTCGATGGTGCGGATGCGGCTGGGATCGGCATCCGCCAGCTGTTTCGCAAACATGCCGGGAAAACCAAACTCGGAGATGATCACCATCTTGGACGGAAACAGTGCGTTGACCTTGTCGAGCGCGGTGTCGAGTGCCGCGGCCGGCCCGTGCCAGGTGCCGAAGTACTGGTTCATCAGGAGGAAATCGGCGTCATTGGCCGCCGACTGCTCCGCGCGCTCGAGCTTGGGCAGATTGTCGTCTGCGAAGCTGACGAAACGCTGCGGGTCGAGCTGCCGGATCATCGCGCGCATCGCGCGAAAATACTCGATGCCGGCGCGGGTGCCCCAGGCGCTCTCGTTGCCGACACTCCAGGCAAAGATGCTGGGGTGATTGCCGGCCTCCTCGATCATCTCCCGCATCTGCTGCTCGGCCAGCGCCAGCACCTTCGGATCAGCGAACTGCGCCTCGCTGAACTGCCACACGGGAATTTCCGGAACCAGCATGATCCCGTGCCGGTCGGCGTAGTCGAGGATGAAGGGATTCTGGGGGTAGTGCGCCGGCCTCGAAAGCGTCGTGTTCAGCGCCTTCAGATCGTCATAGTCACGACGCATCGTTTCCGGGGTTTCCGCGAGCCCCTCGGCCGGGGAATCCTCGTGCCGGGCAAGCCCGGTCAGGCGCACCCGCTCGCCGTTGATCAGCAGATGCCGGTCCCTGATCTCGACCGCGCGCACACCGAAGGTGTCGCTGTGGGTATCGATGGTGTGCCCGTCGCGGCCGATGATATCCACGACCATGCGGTACATGTCGGGATGGTCGATGCCCCAGAGCCGTGGCTTCGCCAGATCCAGCGATAGGGCCACGTCCTCATCGCCCTCGCCGAGTGCGAGCGGCTGGGTACTGCTGGCGCTGAGCCGATCATTCGGCCCGTACGCCCTCGCGCGCACCTGGACCGGCGTGCCGGCCGGCAGCGCGCTGTGGAGGAACACCTGGTCGCGCACGATCCAGCCCGCCGCGTATTGTTCCGCGCGGATACTCTGGCGCCTGACCCAGGCCGGCCCGCTCTGGCTGAGCCAGACATCGCGGACCATGCCGCCGTAAGTCCACCAGTCATACCAGGACAGCGGGGTCCCCCGGGCGCCGTAGCCGGGGATCGTTGCGATCCCGGGCCGATTATCGATGCGCACCGCGAGGTAGTTCCGCTCGCGCAGCTGCGCGGTGATGTCGAAGGAATAGGCGGTGAAGCCCCCCTCGTGCGTGCCCACCTCGACACCGTTGAGCCAGATGCGGGCCTTGTAGAAGGTGGCCCCGAAATGCAGCTGCACGTGGGTCAGCGGGTCGTGGGCCGGCGTCTCGAAGCTGCGGAAGTACCAGCCGACACCCATGAAGTCATGCAATCGTCCGACATTCCAGGTGTGCGGAACGGTGACGGGGTCCGTTCCGGACGGCAGTGTGGACATCCAGCCCATCCACTCACCAAACTCGTCCGGGTCGGCGCGAAATTGCCAGTCACGACCAAGGTCGATGCGCATCGCGCCATGGACCGGCCCTGCCCCCAGCGCCAGCGCGGCCAGTCCGCACAGCAATACCCTCTGCAGAGGTTTGGTCATCCCTTTCATGGCATCACCTGTCCGCCGTTTACGTGAATGATCTGCCCCGTGATGTAGCCGCTCAACTGCGCCGAGGCCAGGAACAGGAACGCGCCGACGCAATCGCCGGGTGTCCCGAGACGCCCGAGGTACACCGACTTGCGCATCGCCTCCAGGCGCTCCGGCGGTGTCGCTGCATGAAACGCGGTCGCAATCACCCCGGGCGCAACCGTATTGACGCGGATATTCGAGGCGGCGAACTCACGCGCCAGGTGCCGGGTCAGATTGTGGACGAAGGCTTTTGCCGCGCCATAGATCCCCGTGCCCGGTCCACCGCCGTCCAGTCCGGCGATCGAGCCGACGTTGATGATAGCGCCGCCACCGCGTTCGATGAGGTGGCGGGCGGCGGCCTGGCAGGTCGCGATGACCGCCCGGGCGTTGAGGTCGAAGACGGCGTTGATCCACGCCTCGTCGGCCTCGAGAAAGGGCCGCCGGCTGACGAGTGAACCGGCGCAGTTGATGAGGACGTCGAGTCCCCCCA
>DATFUG010000062.1:0-2185 GCA_035261025.1 Steroidobacteraceae bacterium
AGCGGCGGTCTCCAAAACCGCAGGTTGGGGGTTCGATTCCCTCCTGGCCTGCCAGCTCTTGAAGCAGAGCGCACTTCGGGAAACGGGACACGAATGAACGAACAGGCTCAGGAAGACAACGCCGGCGGCAATGGCGCCGGCTCCATGATGGTCGCCGTCGCGGTCGCGCTGCTGATCGCCGGCGTGGCGGCCTACTACGTGCTCGACACGCGGCCGGACTGGCAGCGCTGGGGCGCGGCGGGCTTAGGGCTGCTGGCCGCGATCTGCGTGTTCGCGGTCTCCCCGCTGGGCCGGCGCTCCTGGCAATTCGCCCTTGATTCGCGCGTCGAGCTGCGCAAGGTCGTCTGGCCCAGCCGCCAGGAGACGCTCCAGACCACCGCGGTGGTCTTCGGTTTCATCGTGCTGGCGGGTCTGTTCTTCTGGGTGCTCGATCTGGTGCTCGCCTGGGCCACCCGCCTGCTGACGGGCCAGGGAGGTTGATCGTGGCGCTGCGCTGGTATGTCGTACACGCCTACTCGAATTTCGAGCACCGCGTTGCCGAGGCGCTCAAGGAGCGCATCAAGCGCGACGGGCTGGAGACGCGGTTCGGCGAAATCCTCGTGCCGACCGAAGAGGTCGTGGAAATGCGCGACGGGCAGAAGCGGCGCAGCGAGCGCAAGTTCTATCCCGGCTATGTGCTGGTGCAGATGGAGATGGACGAGCAGACCTGGCATCTGGTGCGCGACGTGCCCAAGGTGCTCGGCTTCATCGGAGGCACCAGCGACAAGCCGGCGCCGATCACGGAGAAGGAAGCCAATCGCATCCTGCTGCGCGTCGAGGAAGGCGTCGACAAGCCGCGGCCCAAGGTGCTGTTCGAGCCCGGCCAGGTGGTGCGCGTGACGCACGGGCCGTTCAACGATTTCAACGGCGTGGTCGAGAGCGTCAACTACGAGAAGAACCGCGTGCAGGTGGCCGTGCAGATTCTCGGGCGCTCGACCCCGGTGGAACTGGATTTTTCGCAGGTCGAGAAGGTCTAGCAATCAATTGGGGAGCCTCACGGCGCTTGTACCCAAGGAGCTGAAGCGAAATGGCAAAGAAAGTACAGGGCTACGTCAAGCTGCAGGTGCCGGCGGGTTCGGCAAACCCGTCGCCGCCGATCGGCCCGGCGCTGGGCCAGCAGGGCGTGAACATCATGGAGTTCTGCAAGCAGTTTAACGCGCAGACCCAGAAGCAGGAGAAGGGCCTGCCGATTCCCGTTGTCATCACGGTGTATTCGGATCGCTCCTTCACCTTCATCATGAAGACGCCGCCCGCGGCGGTGCTGATCCGCAAGGCCATCGGTATTGAAAAAGGGAGCGGCACGCCCAATACCAATAAGGTGGGCAAGATCACCCGCAAGCAGATCGAGGAAGTGGCGAAGGCCAAGACGCCCGACCTGACCGCCGCCGACCTCGAGGCCGCGGTGCGCACCATTGCGGGCAGTGCCCGCAGCATGGGCGTCGAAGTGGAGGGCTTTTGAAATGAGCGCCGTCGCCAAACGCCTCCAGGCCTGGAAGACCAAGCTGACCCCAGGCAAGCAGTATCCGATCGACGATGCGCTCAAGCTGGTGAAGGAATTCGCCACCGCCAAGTTCTCCGAATCGGTCGACGTCGCCGTGAACCTCGGCATCGATGCCAGCAAGTCCGATCAGCAGGTGCGCGGTTCCACCGTGTTGCCACACGGCATCGGCAAGTCGGTGCGTGTCGCGGTGTTCACCAGCGGCAAGAACCAGGACGCGGCGCGGGCCGCGGGCGCGGACATTGTCGGCCTGGAGGACCTGGCCGAGAAGGTCAAGGCGGGCCAGTTCGATTTCGACGTGGTTATCGCCAGTCCCGATGCGATGCGCGTGGTGGGCCAGCTGGGCCAGATCCTGGGTCCGCGCGGCCTGATGCCGAACCCGAAGGTGGGCACGGTGTCGCCCGACGTGGCCGCGGCGGTCAAGAACGCCAAGACCGGGCAGGTGCGCTACCGTGTCGACAAGGCCGGCATCGTCCACTGCACGATCGGCAAGGCCAGCTTTGAAGCCAGCGCGCTGAAGGAAAATCTGCAGGCCCTGATGGCGGACCTGCAGAAGGCGAAGCCGCCGGCCGCCAAGGGTATTTTTCTCAAGCGGGTCACGCTGTCCTCGACCATGGGGCCGGGCGTGGCCGTGGACTATTCGACGCT